>CAWUMP010000081.1:0-9116 GCA_963923385.1 uncultured bacterium
GCGCCCAGCGCCGGGCGACGTAGCGCAGGAAGAGAGATCGTGGTTGGCTATTTTGCGCAACATCAAATCGAAACCCTACCCGCAGAAGCCACACCCCTCAAATTATTTACGCGACATTTTCCACAAGAACGCGAACAAGCGTTGCGTGATTTTCTTGGCCGCTTTGGGTTTCATGGTGAAGCCGCTGAGCGTCCGATTGGTCCGCTCTCTGGTGGCGAAAAATCGCGTCTTGCGCTGGCTGTTTTAGTGCGTCAACGTCCTAATCTGTTGTTACTGGATGAACCCACCAATCACCTTGATCTTGAAATGCGTCGCTCGCTTGCGATGGCATTACAAGGCTACGAAGGGGCGCTGGTGATCGTGTCACATGATCGACATCTGCTCGCCACCTGCGCGGATCGCATCTTGGTCGTTGAATCAGGTCAGGTGCGTGAATTTGACGGTGATCTTGAAGACTATCGCAAGGCACGACTGAAAGAAGAGCGCGCACAGCGCGCAGACAATCCACGTGGTACGCGCAAAGATCTGCGGCGCGAATCGGCAGAACAGCGCGCCGCGCTCACCCGCCAACTCAAGCCACTCGAAAAAGCGGTGGCTAGCGCCGAAACGCTGATTGCACAACGACAAAATGACCTCGCCAACGTGCGTGCTGCATTGGCTGATAACGACCTCTACAGCGAAGAAAATAAAGTACGACTCAAACAAACCTTAGCGCAAGAAGCGCGCATTCAAAGCGAATTAGCACACGCAGAAGAAGACTGGTTGCACGCGAGCGCTCGACTTGACGCTGCGCGTGATGTACTCACCAAAAGCGACACAACCGCGGATTAAACCTCGGTGTGTTGGCTAATCAAACACCGTCTCGGAGTAATGCGCCGGATCCACCAGCGCTTCGATAATGGTGGGGCCATTGGCTTGCAATGCGCGCTTGAGCGCTTGTTCTAGCGCGGCCGGCGTGTCCACCCCCACTGCAGGCACACCAAAGTAATGCGCCGGCGGGCGCTGCATCTCGCCCACAACAACTTCCGTACCGTAATAGGGCAAGGTACGGCGCTCTTGTTTTACCTTGATCAACGACAACCACCGATCATCGAGTACCACAAACGGAATCGGTAGCCGATGGCGTGCGGCAACCGCCACTTCACCGCAAGTCATTTGAAAACAACCATCGCCCAACACACACACCACGGGACGCTCAGGGTGGGCTAACTTTGCGGCCAATGCAGCCGGGATGGCAAAGCCCATCGAGGACCATCCGTTGGTAATTAAAAATTCACGCGGCGCATGGGCGTGCCACTGACTTGCAATTTGATGCGTGTGTGCCCCAACGTCAAAGGCCAAGATGCCATTGTGTGGCAACACTTGGCGCACGACATCAATGGCTTGGTGGGGGGCAAAATTAGGCACCACCGGACGTAGCGCGCGCTCAAATGTGTCGCGATGCGTTGCCAGCGTTTGCGCTTGCCATTGCGGTTTTGCAGGTGTTGCTGCAATCAAGTGCTTAAGCGTGTGATCGAGATCGCCAACCACATTCAATGCCAGTTGCACGCTGGCATCCACATCCGCGGCTTCAATCCCTACATGCAGAACTGGCACTTGCCCAGCCCATGCTTCGTATTCAACCTCAATCGTGTCATAGCCCAAGGCCACGATCAGGTCGGCTTGCTGAATGAATTGTCGTTGGAGTTTTCGCTTAGAGCGCTCGATACAACCCAAACCAAGCACATGATCATCATCAATCAAACCTTTAGCCATGGTGGTGGTCATAAAAGGCAGTTGATGTCGCTCCACACATGCGCGCAATAAACCGGCGTCATGCATACGCATCGCCGATGTGCCTATCACGGCCAGAGGACGCTTTGCCGCCTGCAACAAAGCAACTGCACGCGCTAACGCAGCTGGATCTGCCTGCGCGAATGGCACTGGCGTTGGCGCGGTCACATCGGTTTCGGTGGCCTGCGCGAGTGCCACATCTTCGGGCAAGTCTAAATGCACAGGCCCCTGCGGCTCACTCATTGCCACGCGCAAGGCCGCATGGATCGTCTCGACAATATTTCCAGCACGCAATTGAAAGGACGCTTTGGTGATCGGCTGAAACAAGGTGTGGTGATCAATCCACATTTGTAAACGTCGTCCCAACTGCGCTTGATTTAACGTACAAGTGATAGCAATTAAGGGCGAGCGATCTAACCAAGCACTACCCACACCGGTGGTGAGATTGGTGGCACCGGGACCCAGTGTGGCAATACACAATCCAGGCGTCGCGGTGACTCGTCCGGTGACATCTGCAGCAAATGCAGCGGAACCCTCATGCGCAGTGAGCACAAACGCAATGCCGCCACGACGCATGGCGTCCATCAAAGGCAACACGTTGCCACTGGGCACACCAAAGCCATGACGAATTCCAGCGTTGGCAAGTAACTGAACAATCAGATCGGCGTTATTCATGATGTATGGGGCGGGCTCAGCGTGCAGGAAAAATCAGTGGGAGAGGCTAAACCGCGCGAATTTTTTCAACCAACGCGGTGGTGGATCGCTGAAATTCAAACGGCACGGACAACACGCGCCCGCCCCAAGATAAAACCTCAGTCGCGCCGACCATGTTTTCAATCAGCCAATCTCCACCCTTAACCAAAATATCTGGTCGCAACAAATTGATACAGGCAAGTGGCGTGTCCTCTTCAAACCAAGTGACGTAATCAACCGCCTCCAGTGCAGCAATCACAGCGGCGCGATCGGTCAGCGTATTGAGTGGACGATCAGGGCCTTTGCCCAAGCGGCGTGCTGACGCATCACTATTGAGTGCCACCACTAAACTGGCACCCAACGCACGCGCTTGCGCAAGATAGGTGACATGACCCCGATGCAGTAGATCGAACACACCATTGGTGAAGACCAGCGGGCGACTCACCGCCGCCAAGGTTTGGGCAAGCGCTGCTGTACTCAGCAGCTTGCGTTCAAAGCTCGCGTGACGGCGCTTCACTGCGCTGTGGACTTGGGCGGATCGCCACGCACTGGCGGTGGCGGACGACAAACATCGTCGGTGAGCTTACAAAATTCAAAAATACGCACAACACGACGCACCCCCGCCGTGGTACGCGCAATTTCTGTGGCCTGATCCGCTTCTGCTTGCGTCACGATACCCAACAAATACGCGGTACCCGCTTCAGTCACCACTTTGACGTGCAAGGGATTAAATTTTTCGGCCTCAACAAACCGCGCTTTAATTTTTGAGGTAATAAATGCGTCGTTAGAACGATTGCTTAACTGCGAGGGGGCGCCCACAGTCAGTTCATTGGTCACGCTACGCACATTGGCAACGCCAGCGGCCATTTGCTCGGCTTGCTCGCGGGCGCTGGCATCGGGTACTTCGCCCGTCAACAACACACTGCGATTATATGAAGTGATGTTGATATGCGCTTTTTCTCCCCAACGGCCAGACACCCGGTTGTTCACGCGCAGCTCAATGGCCTCATCTTCAATTTGTGCACCCGACGTGCGTCGATCATTGAACGAGGCCATGCCCACACCCATACCAACTGCAGCGACCGGCACACAGCCAGATAAGCTACTTAGCGTGGCGAGCGCAGCAACAATCGATATCACTCGGGTCAACAAGACGTTCATGATTTGGCTCCAAAGAGAAGAGTGTCAATACCATCACACAAGCAATGTAAGGACAACAAATGGACTTCCTGGATGCGTGCCGTCATGGTGTGGGGTACGCAAATTTGTACATCGCCCTCACCAATCAGCGCGGCCATTTTGCCGCCGCCGTTGCCGGTCAACGCAACAATCGACATCCCCGCTTGCTTGGCCACACGCATTGCAGCCATCACGTTCGCTGAATTTCCCGAAGTCGAAATGGCCAGCAACACATCGCCCGCACGCCCGAGCCCCTGAACCTGCTTGGCAAACACCAACTCAAACGCATAATCATTACCAACGGCGGTGAGCGTTGAGGTGTCCGTGGTGAGTGCAATCGCAGCCAGCGGTGCGCGTTCGATTTCAAAACGATTCAATAACTCTGCAGAAAAATGTTGTGCATCAGCTGCCGAGCCACCGTTGCCGCAGGCCAACACCTTACCGCCAGCACCTAAACACTGTGCCATGCATGCAATCGCACGGGCCAAAGGTTCGGCAAGCACTGGCGCTGCAGCGGTCTTCAAGTCAGCGCTGGCGGCAAAATGACCCTGCACGCGCGCGGCTAATTCAGTGGGTGATAACGCGGAAGGTTTTGATGGAATGGTCATCGATTCTGCCTAGAGTCGGTTAGGAATATTACGGTGGAATTTTACACTGCACCTGCGAACAGACACAGACTGATTTATTCAATAAACACCTCAAACCACAGACGCATCGCCGGATTAGGGTGCATCTGCACTTGGGTCACCTGCGCGCGTAATCGTTTCCCATCTAACAAGGCCCACGCCAAACTACTATTGTGGCGCTTTGGCACATACCCCAGTGGGTGTCCTCGCCACAACACGCGCACCGCACCTGTATCGTGGGGGTTATCCGGCTCTGCCTGTAACTGCAGTTCATCACCGCGCTGGATTTGCGTAAATACCAACGGCGCTTGCGCATACATAAATCCTGCGAGCCGCGTTTCCTGCACGATCAATCGCACCCCCGCTCTCGGCTGCGCTGTTTCGACTGGCGTGTCGAGTGCCGGCCTCGGTTGGGCTTGCGCACAGGCACACGAGATGAAATCGCACGGTGCCAATACCCACATGCTGCCAATTAAAAGCAGCGTTTGCGCCTGTGCCTTAGGGCCGAAACGCGTCTTTAATCCATTCCACATGATCAATATCAAGCGCCTCTAAAAGCAGCACATCAAAACGACAAGGCGCCTCACTGTGCGTTTTAAGAAAATACACGGCCGTGGCGACGATCCGTTGCTGCTTACATCGCGTAATACTCTCAGCCGCACCACCCCAGCGACGCGAACGGCGCAATCGAACCTCGCAAAAGACCCAAGTACGCGGATCACGCGCAATGAGGTCTATTTCGCCATACCGACTGCGAAAATTGCGTGCATAAATTTGTAATCCGGCTTGGACCAACACTTGCTCAGCGATGCGCTCAGCGCTTTGGCCATGTTGTTGTTTATCCATCGTGATACCTTGAGGCAGATTTTGAGTTACCCTCGAAGCAACGAATTTGCGTCAGGTGCGTTGACCCACTTGCCCATGTCCACACAATCGCTCACTTTAAATCGCGGCATGCTGATCCTCGTTGCCACGCCGATTGGCAACTTGGCGGACTTGTCTGTGCGCGCTCAAGAAGTATTGCGCAGCGTCGATCTGATTGCCTGCGAAGATACGCGTACCACGCGCACGCTGCTCAATGCACACGCGATCCACACACCAATGCAAGCGCTACATCAACATAATGAACACAGCGCCACTCCGACGCTGATCGATGCGTTACAGCAGGGCAAACGTATCGCACTGGTGAGTGATGCCGGCACGCCAGCGATTTCGGATCCAGGCGCTTGGCTTGTGGCTGCTGCGCACGCAGCCGGCGTCACCGTGCAATCAATTCCAGGACCCAATGCGGCCATCACCGCTTATGCCGCCAGCGGTTTTTTAGCCGAGCATTTTGTGTTCGCGGGTTTTTTACCTGCAACGGCAAGCAAGCGCCGCGCGACGCTAAATACACTCAAGGGGCCCAACCCAATCATCTTGTATGAGGCACCACACCGGGTGGCCGCTTGCTTGAAGGATCTAAATAGCGTGTTTGGACCGACGCGCGAAGTACTCATCGCACGCGAGCTCAGTAAAAAATTTGAAGAGATTGCGCGCCTACCCTTGGCGCAGGCCAACACCTGGTTGACACAACACCCGCATCGCACGCAAGGCGAGTTTGTGTTGGTGATTGGGCCTGGTGAACCCACCGAAAACATTCGCCCCGAACAAGATCAGGATCACGTGTTACGCACCCTACTCGATGAATTACCCGTGAGTGCCGCTGCGCGCGTGGCCGCTCATCTTACGGGTGCGTCGCGAAAAAACCTGTATGCCCGCGCGCTAGAATTGCAATCCGCCGCTGCAGATTCCATCAACACTGCGGATCCCAACAATCCAGCACTTTCGTCACACAAAGACATCAGCGGATAAATCAACACCCCTCCAACGCAAGCTAAAATCACCGCCTTCCCCGTCCACACAACGGACGTGCAATTTTTTTACTCGCCCCCTCAATGAGTACGTTCACGATGAATGATTTAAAACTACTGCGCCCTGACGATTTTCATCTGCATTTACGTGATGGCGCGGCCATGCGCGATGTGTTGGCACACACAGCACGCAGCTTTGCGCGCGCGGTGGTGATGCCTAATTTGCGCCCACCGGTCACCACCGTTGCGGCCGCAGCGGCTTACCGGGCAGAGATTTTGGCTGCGTTACCAGCCGATGCGCGCTTTACCCCTCTCATGACGCTATATCTGACTGACCACACACCCGCTGAAGAAATTCAACGCGCCCGCGATAGTGGCTTTGTACACGCGCTCAAGCTCTATCCCGCAGGCGCCACCACACACTCCGATGCGGGGGTCACCGATCTGATGCGTTGTCGCGCCACGCTCGAAAAAATGCAAGTCTTAGGCGTGCCCTTACTGATTCACGGTGAGGTCACCGATCCGCATGTGGATGTGTTTGATCGCGAGCGCGTGTTTATCGACCAAGTGCTCGCCCCGCTGGTTAAAAATTTTCCAGCACTGAAAATCGTCTTTGAACACATCACCACCAAAGAAGCCGCACAGTACGTGACCGCGGCTGGCAAGCAAATTGCGGCGACCATCACCCCGCAACACCTACTGCTGAACCGTAACGCGCTATTTCAAGGCGGTATCCGCCCGCACAATTATTGTTTGCCCGTATTGAAACGCGAAATACATCGTGTGGCTTTAGTCGCGGCTGCAACCTCAGGTGATCCAAAATTTTTTCTCGGTACCGATAGTGCACCGCACGCCAAACACACCAAAGAAGCGGCGTGTGGATGTGCGGGTTTATTTACCGCGCACGCTGCGCTTTCGCTGTATGCCAGCGCCTTCGAAGCAGCTGGCGCGCTGCATCGGCTCGAAGCATTTGCGAGCCATTTTGGCGCAGATTTTTATGGCTTACCGCGCAACACCGAGCACATCACGTTGACACGTGCGCCTTGGCAAGTCCCGGCCAGCTACGCTTTTGGTGAAGACACCGTGGTGCCCATGCATGCTGGCGAAACACTCGCGTGGACGCTACAGACCTAAGCCCCGAGGCTTGGCGCGAGGCAATCGCGCACCCGCTCTTTACCCCGCTTGCCCCGTGGCTTGCGCAGCTGCCAGCAGCGCGCGCAGACCGTGAAACTTTCAATCGGTTTGCAGCCCAAACGCCTCAATACACCGGTGGCGGAAAGCCACTGCAGTTTGTCGCGCCAGAAAAAGAAGACGGCGTGGGCTACGAAGCGCGCATCTTCACACAAGGACAAGTTCCCACGCGCGAAAACAACTTGCATGATTTATTTAACGCGCTGACTTGGCTTGCTTGTCCACGTAGCAAAGCAGCACTGAACGCGCGTCACGTACAGCGCATGACCAACGAAGGAAAGCAGCGTGGGCGTTTCGGCGATTTACTGACCCTGCTAGATGAGGGCGGCATTCTAATTGCGAGCGCAGACCCGCAATTAGAGACGCTGTTGCGCCATCAACAATGGCACGCGCTCTTTATTGAACATCGCGCACGGGTGCAATCGCATTGGCGTGTGTGGGTCCTTGGACACGCCACCTTTGAATCGGGTCTTCGGCCATATCCAGGAATCACCTGCAAATGCTTGGTTCTGCCCATGGATCAAGCCACGCTTGGGGCCGAACCTGCCCGCTTTGGCCAGGCGATCGACCAGGCCGCAGCCCAGTGGATCAGCGCTGTTCCAGAAACCGCCGTGCCCGGCAGCCTCGCCCCCCTTCCTATCTTTGGCCTGCCCGGTTGGTACGCCGGCAATGACCACCCCGACTTTTACGCCCAGACCCGCTGGTTCCGCACCAAACGCACCCCGCTTGAGCCGCTCCCTCAAGTCTGTGTATAATCTGCGTTTTTTCGCGGAGTCCAGCCATGGCCCGAGTCTGTCAAGTGACCGGCAAGAAGCCGATCAAGGGAAACCTGGTTTCGCACGCCAATAACAAAACGCGTCGTACCTTCCTACCCAACCTACATTACCGCCGCTTCTGGGTGGAAAGCGAAAATCGCTGGGTTCGTCTGCGCGTTTCAACCGCCGGGTTGCGCAAAATCGACAAAGTCGGCATCGAAGCCGTTTTGGCTGATCTGCGCGCCAAGGGCGAGATCTAATTCTAGGAGCCGCTCATGCGTGAAAAGATCAAGCTCGAATCCTCGGCCGGCACTGGCCACTTTTACACCACCACCAAAAACAAGCGGACGACGCCGGATAAGATCGAAATCAAGAAATTCGATCCCAAAGCCCGTAAGCACGTGATGTACAAAGAAACCAAACTCAAGTAATTCCTGAGATCGCCGAACCGGCGCTCAAACAAAAAAGCCCGCATCTGCGGGCTTTTTTGTTTTTATCTGCGGGCTTTTTTGTTTTTACTTGGCGACAGCGCTTAGCTCGTCAGGGCGATCCAAACATCAAGCGTAGCAACGCAAGCGCTGACTGAATTCTGCCAAAGGCGCAATGCCACTGGCTTCGGCGCGGCTACACCAATCTTTTAATCGCAGCACCAACTCATCGCGTGAGGCACTCGAGCGCTCCCAAAGCCCGGCCAGATCGGCGCGCATCGATAACACCGTGGTCACGGCCGCACTAGAACGGACCGTTTCGATCAATTGGGCTTGCTCAGAGGGGGTTAATGCATGCGAGGCGACCAAGGTCGGACGGGCCGCTTGAAGACGCGCCGCTTCACTGGGCGAACGCTGACGCAAACGCACGATCTCGTCGGCCAAAGTGCGTTTTAAAGAACGCGTATACCGCGCAAGTACATCGTAGCGATTGGCGATCACCGCATTCAGCGTCTCAGCATCTAAGGCCGCCACTGGCTTAGCCAACGCAAAGCGTGGTGTAGGTGCGACTTTTTTCACCGTTGCAAGACCCAGCGACTCGAGCACGCGGATATACAGCCA
>CAWUMP010000082.1:0-8908 GCA_963923385.1 uncultured bacterium
GTTCGATTGACTTAGAAAATATTGCCGTGGCGCATCCAGACATTGCAGAGGCCGCGGTGATTGGGATTGCGCATCCAAAGTGGGACGAGCGACCGATTGTGGTGGCAGTAAAAAAACCCAACGCGAGCGTGACCCGCGAAGCCTTACTGGCGTTTTTTGAAGGCAAGGTAGCCAAGTGGTGGCTACCGGATGATGTGGTGTTTGTCGAACAGCTGCCACATACCGCCACAGGCAAGTTGTCTAAGTTAACGTTGCGCGGGCAGTTTAAAGACTACACCTTACCGGCCTAACGCATGTCAGCGCCGATCGTTTGTGACACGCAAGATCACGTGGCATTGATTCAACTTCAGCGTCCTGAAAAAAAGAACGCCCTCAGTACCGCGATGTATGCAGCGCTAGCCGACGCGTTCGCGGCCGCGCAGGCAGATGCATCGGTGCGCGTGATTCTGATTCAAGGCAGTGCCACGTGTTTTACCGCGGGCAATGACTTACAAGACTTTTTACAGCAACCACCCGCGGGTGAGTCAGCACCCGTATTTCGGTTTTTGCAAGCCATTGCGACGGCGCAACTGCCCGTGGTCGCGGCGGTCGCAGGGCCAGCCGTGGGGATCGGCACAACGATGTTGTTGCATTGTGATTTGGTCTATGCCGCACCCAATGCGCGCTTTCAATTACCGTTTGTCTCGTTAGGCTTGGTGCCCGAGGCGGCTTCGAGTGTGTTGTTTCCAGCGCTGGTTGGTTATCAACGCGCTGCCGAATACTTGTTGTTGGGTCAGCCCTTTGATGCGCACCAAGCACAGGACATGGGATTAGTAAATGCTGTGATTGACGCAGAAGCATTACTTGCGCACGCCATGCGCGTTGCGCGTCAGTTGGCGGCGCTGCCGCCGGGAGCGTTACGCGCCAGTAAAAATTTACTGAAGCGTTCGCAACACACACAGGTACAAGACGCGCTGCATATTGAGGGCGCTGAATTTAGGGCGCGTTTAGCGATGCCCGAGGCGCATGAGGCGCTGCGTGCGTTTATGGAAAAACGCCCGGCCGATTTTTCACGCTTTTAGTGTTGGCATGAGCTTGATCCGTCGCAATCAAGCTGGTGGTGATCTGTATCGCTGCGCACCGCTCACGTGGTTTGGTCGATGGCAGCGGATGCTGTGTGGTTTGATGGCTGCGGCGCTGATACCAAGCAGTGTGCCAGCGCGCGACATGCACACAGCACCGCGTGTGGATGTTGCCCTGGATGTGGGCCATACCTTAGAGCGCCCTGGCGTGATCAGCGCCTCAGGTACGCCTGAGTTTGTCCACAATTTGGCACTGGCCCGCGCGGTGCGTGACGCCTTGATCGCACACGGCTTACGTGTGCAAATGATTGGTGAAAACGGACAGATGCAGTCGCTTGCAGCGCGGCCCAAGCAGGCGGCGGGTGCACGCTTGTTTGTGTCGATCCATCATGATTCTGTGCAAGCGCATTTGTTACCTCGCGCGCGTGAGTTTTCCGGGTTTTCGTTGTTTGTTTCTCGCGAAAATCCGTATCAACATAGCGCGCTACATTGTGCGTCAGCGATTGGTGCGCAAATGCGTGCGGCGCAATTTTCGCCTTCGCTGTATCACGCTGATCCGATCCTCGGCGAGAACCGCCCGTTTGCCGACCGCGACAACGGGGTGCATTGGTTTGATCGGTTGGCAGTGGCACGTACGCAGGTGTTGCCCGCGCTTTTGTTTGAAGCTGGTGTGGTGGTCAATCCAGAAGAAGAACAGCGCATCACCTCGCCACAGACCCAAGCGGTTATGGCGAGCGCGATTGCGCAGGGTATCGTGCATTGCTTGCGCACAGCGGATGATCGGCAACCTCGCCTAGAATGACGTTTTCGCTGAAGGAGCGCCGCATGCAAACACGCTGGAAGCAGCGTCCACCGGGTTCGAATTGGGGCGAGTTTGGTCCGGATGATGAACGTGGGCGATTAAATTGGGTGACGCCAGAAAAAGTGCGTCAAGGTGTCGCTGAAGTACACGAAGGAAAAACGTTCATGCTGTCTTTGCCCTTGGATTATCCAGGCGGCAATGTGCTCAATCCACGGCGACATCCACCGCGGCGTTTTGCCACGCGACGCAGTGGTGGGGCCAACGATGGTGCGCAGAATTTTGTGTATTCCACTTCGCGCGACAATC
Organism: uncultured bacterium; assembly: GCA_963923385.1. Classification (GTDB taxonomy): domain Bacteria; phylum Pseudomonadota; class Gammaproteobacteria; order Burkholderiales; family SG8-39; genus SZAS-79. Next base: position 2,170 of record CAWUMP010000082.1, read on the forward strand.
CCATGCATACCGATGTGGTGTGCGATGACATGGTGCTACTCACGCTACAGTACTCCACGCAATGGGACACGTTTGCCCATGTCGGTAGTCATTTTGATGCTGACGCTGATGGTCATGCAGAGCCGGTGTTTTATAACGGTTGGCGTGGTGGTGAAGACATTGTTCCAGCAAGCGTCAATCCATCGGCGGAACCTTGGGCGCAGTATGAGGGTCCACAGGCGAAACGTTTGGGTTTAGAAAATATGGCCACGCATGGTGTGCAAGGACGTGGCGTGATGATTGATTTACACGCGCACTTTGGGCGCGAACGGCGTGCGGTTGGGTATGACGATTTGATGCGTGTGTTGGAGGCCGATCGGGTACAAATCGAGCGGGGTGACATGGTGTGTTTGCACACCGGCTTTGCGCAAGTGTTACTCGAAATGAAAAAACAACCTGATCCCCAATTGATTCATCACACCTGCAGCGGGTTAGATGGGCGTGATGATCGTTTGTTGCAATGGATTAGCGATTCGGGATTGGCGGTGTTGATTGCCGATAACTACGCCGTAGAGTTGATTCCGACCAGTTTGTTTCAGCCTGTGCCACATGCCAGTTTGCCGCTGCACGCGCATTGCTTGTTTAAAAACGGCATCCATCTTGGCGAGATGTGGTATTTGAGTGCATTGGCGCAATGGTTGCGCACGCATCAGCGTCAACGTTTTCTGCTCACTGCACCGCCGCTACATTTACCTGGCGCAGTGGGTTCACCTGCGACGCCGATCGCAACTGTTTAAAAGGAATGGGTATGTCAGAGCAACATCGTGTGGCGATTGTGACCGGCTCAGCTTCCGGTATTGGCGCGGCGACCGCGATTGAACTCGCACGCCGGGGTTGGCGCGTGGTGGTCAATTACGCCAACAGCGCGGCAGGCGCACAGCAGGTGGTGGATCAATGCGTGCAAGCAGGTGGTCAAGCGATTGCGGTGCAAGCCGATGTGTCGGTTGATGCGGATTGTCGTCGCTTGGTGCAATCAGCGATCACGCAATGGGGCCGATTGGATGCGTTAGTCAATAACGCAGGCACCACTAAATTTGTGGCGCATGCAAATTTAGATGGGCTCTCTGCAGAAGACTTTCAGCTGATTTATGCCACCAATGTGATCGGGCCGTTTCAGATGACACGTGCTGCGGCAAGTGCCCTTAAAGACAGTGGTCGTGGCGCAGTGGTGAATGTGTCCTCAGTGGCGGCCTTGCTTGGCACCGGCTCATCGATTGCTTATGCGGCATCTAAAGGGGCGCTGAATACGATGACACGTTCATTGGCGCGGGTCTTGGGTCCGACGGTGCGTGTCAATGCTGTCTCACCGGGCTTTGTGGATACGCCGTGGATGGTGGCTGGTCATGGTGGTCCTGAGAAATACAAGCAACGCGCCGAGCATTACTCAAGCTTGGTGCCACTCAAAAATACCTGCTTGCCAGCAGATGTGGCCGACACCATCGTTTGGTTAATCGAAGGTGCGCCTAAAACGACCGGCGATAATATTTATATCGATGCAGGGATGCACATGGCGCAAGCCAAGTAATTGCTCGTGTATGAATGATTCTGCATGGTTCGCTGCAACAGTGCGTGCGCTTGAATGCTGCGCGCCACATTTGTTTCGCTTATATATCGAGGCGCCTACGATCACGTTTGAGGCGGGTCAGTTCACCAAACTCGCACTCGATATAGACGGTGAGCGCATTGCGCGTGCTTATTCGTTTGTGAACGCACCCAACGCACCGTTACTCGAGTTTTATTTCAGTGTGGTGCCAGAGGGACCGTTATCGCCGCGCTTAGCGCAATTGCGCGCGGGTGATTCGATTTGGGTGGGGGCGCAGCCCAATGGTTTTTTGGTGTTATCTGAGGTGCCGCCCGCACCGACGTTGTGGTTGCTCGCCACGGGGACGGGCATCGGCCCCTTCATCTCGATGCTTGAAGCGGGTGCACTGTGGCAGCGCTATGCCAACGTGGTGTTGGTGCATGCGGTGCGAAAGGCGGCCGAACTCAGTTATACGTCGCGCGTACATGCGTTGCAGCAGGTACATGGCTCGGCACTACGTTATGTGCCGATGGTGAGTCGTGAAGCGCTGACAGACACGTTGACAGGTCGGATACCTGCGCGACTAATCGATGGTTCGCTCGAGCACGCGGCGGGCGTGGTGATGACAGCGACTGATTCGCAAGTGATGTTGTGCGGTAATCCAGCGATGGTGCGTGATGTGATCGAGACGTTGGTCAGTCGCGGCATGAAAAAACACCGTCGACGTACACCGGGTCAAATTACGGTGGAGAATTACTGGTGAGTGGCAGGTCATCGATGTTGCGCGTGGTCATGCTGCTACTGTTATGCGGTGCGCTGAGTGGTTGTAGTGCGCTCAAGCTTGCCTACGACAACGCGGATACGTACTTGATCTGGCGTGCAGATCGATACCTTGCGTTGCGTGGGCCGCAACATGCGTTACTCACGCGTGCCGTTCGACAAACCTTGGCATGGCATCGACAGCAAGCCTTACCAATCTACGCGACGCTGGCCGACGAGGCGGCGATGCGTTTGGCACGCGGACTCAAACGAGCGGATATCGATTGGGCCTACACCGCTGTGCAAACGCAATGGCAGGAGACCTTGCAGCGTGCAGCACAAGAGGTTGCACCGCTACTGGACACCATCGATGCAGATCAATTGGTGGTGTTGGAAAAACGCTTTGCTGAGGACAATCGTACGTTTGCAAAGGACTTCGGCTTAAATCGTCCTGAAGCCCAACGTCGCAAATTGCGTGTCGAGCGCAATGCCGAGCGTCTCAGCGATTGGCTCGGATCCTTAACGGACGAACAACGCGCACGTATTCAAGCGTATTCAGCGCAAGCACCGTTGGATGGTGCTGGACGAGATGCAGAGCGTCAGCGTTTACAACAAGCGTTTCTACGACTCTTACGCGAGCGACAAGCGCAAGCAAAATTAGTGGAGTGGGTCAGCGACTGGTCGATTGGCCGCGATCCTGAGTTTGAGCGACAGCGTCTTGAAAACTGGACGGCCTATCAGCGTTTGCTGCTTGAGCTCGATGCCTTACTTTCGCCAGCGCAGCGTGACTATGCCGTGCAGCGTTTACGCGACTATGCGCAAGACTTTCGCACCCTCGCAGCAGCGCGCAGTTAAACAGCACGTGTAAACATGACGCAGTGGAAAGCTGCGTGCGCCGCAGCACGGATGCGATAGCGGAACACCATCTGGTTTGCCGCAGCGGGTTGGCAGCGCATGCTAGAGTTTTTTAATTCGCTATGGAGGTGCCTGTGTTTAAAACCGCATTCATGTTGTTTAAAACCACATTCATTTGGATGCTTGCGTGTGTGGCAACAGCGCACAGCGTGCATGCACAAACGTGGCCATCGCGCCCCATACGCATCTTGGTGCCGTTTACTGCGGGCGGTTCGTCTGACATGGTGGCGCGTGCCATTGCTGCACGCTTGCCTGATGGCTTACCCGGTGCAACGGTGTTGGTTGAAAATCGCCCTGGCGCCAACGGCACGATTGCGGCAGATCTGCTGATGAAATCTGCCCCCGATGGGTACACGCTGATGGTGGGCTCGATTGGTACCTTTGCGATTAATCCTGCGTTGCAACCCAAGCTGAGTTACAGCCCCTTACGGGATTTTGATTTGATCACAGTCGCGGTGCGTAACCCGAACATCTTGATCGCGACGCCGCGCTTAGGCGTCAGCAGTTTGAGTGAACTAATTGCCTATATGAAAAAAAATCCAGGTAAAACCTCGATGGTGTCCTCGGGCACAGGCTCTTCAGATCATTTATCTGCCGAACTGCTTTGGCAGCGCACGGGCACCACCGGTATTCACGTGCCCTACAAAGGAGGTTCCGCGGCAATGACCGATTTAATTGGTGGTGCAGCGGATGCGTCATTTCAAAATTTAGGTGCCGCCTCGGGTCACATTAAAGCGGGTCGCTTGAAAGCGTTGGCGGTCACTAGCGACAAACGTGCACCCGTGTTTCCAGAGGTGCCCACCATGGCAGAGGCGGGGGTGAGTGGCTTTGAAGTGTATTCATGGCAAGCGGTTGCCGCGCCCAAAGGCTTACCCAAAGACGTGTACGTCAAATTACACGCGGCGGTGGTGGGTGCACTACAAGCCGCTGACACACGCGCCCGATTTGATGCGCAAGGCTTTGATGTGGTCGCTAACACGCCTGAACAGTTTGGTGAATTTCTCAAGACTGAAATCGCGCGCTGGACACAGGTCGTGAATGCCGCAGGCATCAAACCAGATTAAGCAACCGTTGCATCGTTTATTTTTAAAGAAGGAAGATTCATGACGCGAATGTTGACCGTAGGCGCAGAGCCGTTACGCGAATCGATGCGCACTTTGGTGCGTGGATTTGGTAGTGATGCACGCGAAGTCGAGTTGGTGGTTAACAATTTGGTTGATGCAAATTTAACCGGCCACGATTCACATGGCGTGGGTATGTTGCCGCGCTACTCCGAATCTTTTCTGGAGGGCGGGTTGGTGCCCAATGCGCATGTCAAAGCGGTGCTCGATGCCGGGGCGATGTTACGTTTAGATGGGCAAGCTGGCTTTGGTCAGGTGGTGGGGCATGAAGCCATGCTGATGGGCATTGAGCGTGCAAAAAAACACGGTACCTGCATCATGGCTTTAGGCAATGCGCATCATTTATGTCGGATCGGTGCGTGGGCTGAAATGGCGGTGGCTGCCGGCATGATTTCGATTCATTTTGTGAATGTGATTTCGCGCGGCTCGGTCGCTCCGCACGGCGGATCGGATGCGCGTTTTGGTACCAACCCGTTTACGGTCGGTATTCCAGTCAAAGGCCGAGAGCCGGTGTTGCTCGATTTTGCGACCAGTGTGGTTGCCCAAGGTAAGGCGCGTGTGGCACATAACAAATGCGAAAAATTTCCGCCGGGGCGATTGATTGATCATCAAGGCAATCCCACTGAAGATCCGCGCTATGTGGTCGTCCCTCCGATCGGTGCGATCTTGCCTTTTGGTGAACACAAGGGTTCGGGCTTGGCTTTGGTGTGCGAACTTCTTGGCGGTGCGTTAGCTGCGGGTCGTGCATGGCATGACACCGATGCAAGTAAGCGTCGCGTACATAACGGCATGCTCACGGTGATCATCGATCCGAATGCAATTGCCGATGCAGCGACCTTTGAGCGTGAAACACTTGCGGTAGTGGATTGGGTCAAAGCGTCCCCCCCGCGCCCCGGCATGGATCAGGTGCGTTTAGCGGGCGAACCTGAACGCGCTTGGCGTGCACAACGCAACGCCGAGGGTATTCCGATCGATGAGATCACTTGGAAAGAGCTGCACGTTGCCGCGCAACGTCTGCACATTGATCCCGCAGAAATTGATCGCTTGGCCGGCGTCACGCTGTGACGCGCTTTGGTTAATCCACAATAAAAAGTTTGGCGCCGATGGATGTGCGCGAGCGATGTGGCTCGGCCCCATCGGCGACTTGATAACTCATGCCGGGTTTGAGTGTGAAGACGCGCCCGTCGGCTAATTCGGTGACGAGCTCGCCTTCCACGCAAAATAAAATATGACCCTTCTCGCACCAATGATCGGCAAGATAGCCTGGCGAATATTCAACCAGTCGCACTCGAATCGGTGAATCGGCGCCAGTGCGACCAAAGTTGCAGGTTCGCCAGAGCGCCGTGCCGCTGTCCCCGGGGTGAGTGGTCGGTGCGATGCTTGACCAGTCGGTGATGCCAAACGCGATGTCATGCATTTGCATGGGAATTAATCATCCGCAATGGTGTTACGTAATACACCGACGCGGCTGACTTCAACTTCAACCACATCGCCAGGTTTCATCCAGACCGGTGGTTCACGTCGAGCACCGACGCCACCCGGTGTGCCGCTGACAATCACATCACCTGGCTCTAGGGTGGTCCAAGTGGACAAATGGGCAATCAAGCGTGGAATCGAATGCACCAGTAACGCGGTGGTGGTGTGCTGCATTTCCACGCCATTTAAACGCGTTATCAAGGTGAGTTCAGTACCGCCAGGGATTTCATCTGCGGTCACTAACCACGGACCAAAGCCCCCTGTGGCTGTGAAGTTTTTACCAGCCGTCCATTGTGTGGTGGCCCATTGCCAATCGCGCACCGAACCATCGTTGTAACAACTGTAGCCACCGACGTATGACCACGCGTCTTTTTCTGCAATTCGACGACCACGCTGACCGATGATGACGGCGATTTCTCCTTCAAAGTCGAGCTTGGTGGATTCGCGTGGGCGCAAGATCGGTTGATTGTGGCCAACCTGTGATTCTGCAAAACGTACAAACACGGCAGGCTCTTCAGTTTTGTCGCGCTTAGTTTCTTTGCGGTGATCTTCGTAGTTCAAACCGATACAAAATATTTTTCCAGGATTGGGAATGGGCGGAAGCAGTGTGATTTTATTAAGCGCAAAGTCGGCGGCTTGATCTTTTGCTGCCGCTTGGGCGGTAGCCAATGCGTTTTGTGTGAGTAAGCTGCGCACATCTGGAATGGACGCGCCTAGTCGACGCCCGAGATCGATCACGCCATCGGCGTGGATGCAGCCCCAAGAGGTGGTGTTGTCGTGTTTGAACGTAACGAGTTTCATGCGCTCTCCAAAAGGTGTTTCGTGTGTGCGTAAAGTTGGCAGCATACAATGCGGTGATGAGGATTGCGCTTTCATTCCACCATGTCGTTACCTGTCTCTTATACAC
>CAWUMP010000083.1:0-8860 GCA_963923385.1 uncultured bacterium
CCGTGGAGGTCCCAAAAATTTCGGTCGACGCGCGTTGGGGTTATTGGAAGTTTTGTCGCAAGACCGGTGAGTTTCCTGAAGCGAGCGCTGCCGTGTTACTCGACCCACAACGCAAAGTTGCGCGTGTGTGGGTCGGTGCTCTGAACGGCGCGCCGCAATCGCTCAATGCGCTTGCTGTGGATATTGCGCAGCGTGGATTTTTAGCGATCTCGGATCTTTCAGTGAGTCAGGCGCTTGAACCCGTGCTTGGAAAAATCGATGCCGCCCAACGTCGTTTACACCAAACCGCAGTCCGCCGCGCAGTGCAACTCGCGACGGCATGAAACAAAGGATGTAACAGATGTCTATGCAAGCAATCAACATCACGATCAATGGCGAAAAAGTTCAAGCCTTGGTCGAACCACGCACCCACTTAGGCGATTTTTTACGCGACAACCAGCGACTCACCGGTACGCACTTGGGTTGCGAACACGGTGTGTGTGGTGCATGTACAGTACTCATTGAAGGGGTGCCCTCTCGTGCTTGTATTGCGTATGCAGTGGCCTGTGATGGTCAACAAGTACGCACCATTGAGGGCTTTGAAGAAGATGAAGTGATGGCGCAACTACGAACCGCGTTTAGTCGCTTTCATGCGTTGCAATGTGGGTTTTGTACACCCGGCATGTTGATTAGCGCACGCGACGTTGTGTTGCGTTGTCCAACTGCAGACGCCCACGAAGTGCGCGTACAGATGTCAGGTAATTTGTGTCGTTGCACTGGTTATCAAGGCATCATCAACGCGATTGTCTCGGTGATCGAATCGCGACGCGCAGCCAATGCCGATCGCGTCGAGCCTGTCGCGACGGCCGCGCGTGCACCACTGCCGTCGTTTCAAGCGGTGGCAAATCAAGCCACCCCCGCAGCCTCCGTTGCACCTGCAGTGGCTTCAACGACAGCCGCTGCGGCAACACCCAGCGACACTGCGAATAAAAAGCCAGGCACACGCATCGAAGATGCCTTTGAAGTGGATCACCCGATCGATGTGGTGTGGGAAGCGTTTGCAGATATGCCTAAAGTCGCGGCATGTTTGCCCGGTGCCGAAATTACCGAACACACCCCCACCAGTATTAAAGGCAAGATCAGCACCAAGTTTGGTCCGATGCGCGCAGCCTTTGTGGGCTCTGCAGCCTTAGAGCGCAATGCAGCGACCCATGCCGGATCTATTCGTGGTGCTGGCACTGACTCGTTGTCGAATTCACGCGCGCGTGGCGACATTACGTATGTCCTGTCTGATGCAGGCAATGGTCGCACACGGGTTGCAGTCGCCATTGAATACAGTTTGCAAGGCCCGTTAGCGCAATTTTCACGCGGTGGATTAGTGAAGGAGTTCGTGAAAAAAATGGTGGCTGACTTTGCCGCCAATCTCAACGCACGCTTAGGTGCCGGGTCAAGCGCAAGCGGTGCACCGGGCGAATCTGTCGCAGCACCCGCGGGTGCTGCGCCTATGAGTCCCATGGACGCAGCAGGTGTGTTTTGGCGCTGGATGGTGAGCACGATCAAGAGCTGGTTTTAATTTTTAGGAGACCTCGCATGGCACTGGTACCGTTAGCTTCCGAAGGCAATTTCCTTCACATCTACGACTTTATTGTTGATGCCAATCACATCGATGAGTTTGTGGCTTTGTTCAACGAATTTGATTATGGCGACAACAACCCCATGCATAAATCTTGGGCGCAAGTCAAGGATGGCGTGCTGTGCCAAGACGTGAAAGACCCCACGCATTTTTGGTTAATCACCGAGTGGAAAGACATCGAAGAGCACGCACGCATTCGCAAGATTTTGGCCGAAGAGCTCAAGCCGGCGTTTATCAAGCACATCAAAGGCAGTGGGTTTATTCCGCACTACGCCAAAGTCATTTCGAGTACGCCGCAACACCTGTTAGATAAATCGTCGGCCTGAGGTTCGCGTGGAGCTCTATACCTTTTTTCGTTCATCGACCTCGTTTCGTTTACGTATTGCGCTTGCCTACAAGGGCTTGGCTTGGACGCCGAAATACGTGAGCTTGCCCAAAATGGCTCATCACGATCCGACGTACCTTGCAAAAAATCCGCAAGGCTTGGTCCCTGCACTGATTGATGAAGCCGGGCGCGTATTTACGCAATCGATGGCGATGATTGAGTACTTGGATGATGTGCATCCACAACCCGCGCTGATGCCCAAGGGGGCTGAAGAGAAATGGTACGTACGTGCAGTCTCGCAAATCATTGGCTGCGAAATTCACCCCTTGAATAACGTGCGGGTGCTGAAGTATTTAAAAGCGCATTGCGGTATGGATGATGCTGGCGTCAACCGTCAGTGGTATCCGCATTGGATTGCTGAGGGCATGAAAAGTCTTGAGGCGTTTTTGCTGTCACAAAAACGCGTAGGCCAGTATTGCTTGGGCGATCAGTTCACGATGGCGGATGTGTGTCTGATTCCACAAGTATTTAACGCGCAGCGTTTTGATTGTGATTTGTCGGCTTACCCAACGGTGATGCGCGTCTTTGAAGCGGGTGCTGCGCTGCCGGCAGTTCGCTCTGTCGAACCGTCGACACAGGCCGATGCATTTTAAAAATCGACGCAGCGATTTTTCACGCGGGCCACAAGGAGAAGCAGCCTCAGTGGTATGCGCAGCGCGCATGATGCAGGCTTTACATGGTGCGCCGAATTGGCCGCAAGTCGGCTACAGTGTATTGATAAAAAAACCCCCGCCCAGTCGGGCTTGTCCGGAGAGCAACATGCATTTGAACCGTTTTATGATTCGCCCCTTAGTAGAAGCTGGCCTACGTGAAGAACTCAATGCTGGTGATACCACCGGTGGTTTTTTGGTGTGGCAAGACGATCCTGTGTTGACCGGACAGATTTACGCCAAAGGCGTGGGTGTGGCGTGTGGACTAATGTTTGCCGAAGAGACCATCAAACTCGTCGAGCCCGAAGCCAGTGTCGAGTACGGTGTGCGTGAAGGCGATCCGATTCAGCCCGGCACGGTGTTGTTAAAGATTCGCGCCAAGGCCTCAACCTTTTTTTGTATTGAACGTGCAGCACTCGATTGGGTGCAGCAACTGTCTGGTATCGCCACCAAAACCCGTCGCTATTTGGACTTGGTGAAGCACACCAAAGTACGTGTGACAGATACGCGCAAAGGATGGCCTGGTCTGCGCATGGTGCAGAAATATGCGGTGCGCGTGGGTGGGGCACACAACCATATTTTTAATCTCACCAATTGCGTGTTGGTGAAAGATAATCACATCAAGCTAGCAGGCAGTATTACCAAGGCGGTTGAGATATTGCGGGCGCGTGCACAGCACACGTTTAAGTTTGAAGTCGAATGCGAAACCCTAGAGATGGTGCAAGAAGCGCTGGATTGCGGGGTGGAGGTGATTATGTTCGACAACATGGATCTCGATGAAATGCGCGCGGGTTTAAAGCTCGTGAATCGTCGTGCGATTACCGAGGCCTCGGGTGGCGTCAATGAGTCGACGATTGTAGAAATCGCCGAGACCGGCGTTGATGTCATTTCAGTGGGCGATCTCACGCACTCGGTGCGTGCGGTGGATATCAGTTTGGATGTGAAAGATATCAAGCCCAGCGCGTTGCGCACCATTGGCCGTTTGCAAAGCGGCGCTTGAGATGACCGTGCAGTTTCGTGCGCGGCACGGTTTGATTGTGGCGCTGGATGCCGAGACCGTTGATGCGTGTAAACGCACCATCGATCTGACCACGCCGGTGCAGGGCGTGGTGGGTTATAAGTTGGGCATGACCACGGTGTTGCGTTTAGGGTTGGCTGAAACAGTCCGACAGATGCGTGCCCATACCGACTTACCGTTACTCTATGACCACCAAAAAGCCGGTCCTGATGTGTTTGATATGGCCGCGAAGTTTGCCAAGTTATGCGCCGAAGCAAAGGTCGATGGGTTGATCTTATTTCCGACGGCAGGAACCCGCGCTGTGCAGGGGTTTGTTGGCGAAACCATCAAACACGGCATGCTGCCGATTGTCGGTGGTGATTTGCCGTTTCCTGATTACAACGTGAGCGGCGGTGGTTATATTGCAGATGATGCGCTCGAGCGGATTTTTAAAACCTCCCTCGAAGTGGGTTGTGCACACTTTATTGTTCCCGGAAACACCACCGATAAATTGCGCTATCACGCACACTGGATCAGCGCAGAAATGCACGCTCGCGGTAAGGACACCGTCTTTGTGGTGCCAGGCATTGGTCCGTTGGGCGGCAAATTGGATGAGTTAGTCAAGGCCGCCCCGGGTTGTAGCGTGATTGGTGTGGTTGGGCGTGCGGTGTATGACGCACCCGATCCACGTGCGGCAGCAATGGCGCTTGCAGACCAAGCGCTGGCGGCGGCCTGAACATGACCCACAGCGCAACGCGTCCAGTGGTGTTGTTTGACTGGGGCGAAACGCTGATGTGGATTCCTGGGATGATTCACGATCCCGATGCCCATGTGGCGTGTCTTGCGCGCGTGTATGACGGATCGATGATGCAAGGGCTGCGCGAGGCAAACGTCACGTTACCGTTTGCGCAATTTCGGCCGCATTACTTGGCCGCGTGTGCTGCGCAGATTCGACAATCCAAACAATCGCAGCGCGAACACAGCTTTGCCGATCGCTTTGCCATGGCATTTTCGATGGCGCAAGTGAGTGTGCCTCCGCGCGAATTGCTCGATGCATTGGCCGATGCATTGGGTGAGGAAGTCACGCGTGAAGCTCGACTGCTTGCTGACAGCGCAGAAGTCATTCCGCAGTTGGCGCAGCATTATCGTTTGGGGGTGGTCTCGAATTACCCGCATGGTCCGGTGGTGAGCGCGACGCTGGCGCGTTTTAATTTGCTGCAATACTTTGAAGTGGTTGTGGTGTCGTCTGAAACCGGATGGATGAAGCCACACGGAGAATGTTTTGCGCCTGCCCTTGCGGCGATGCAAGCTGTGCCCTCGCGCACCCTGTATGTGGGCGATGATTTCAATAACGATGTGCGAGGAGGTAAAGCGCTCGGTTTGCATACGGCGTGGCTCGCACCGAGCGCGCAAAATGTTCCAGCCGAAGTGGATGTGCACCTACGCACGTTGGCAGAACTTCCTGCGCATTGCGCACGCTTATTTTCATGATTCGATCTTCGATCTGTGCCTATTTTTATGAATCTACTTCGCACTGAATTACTCATTGATGGACAATTTGTTCCTGCGCAATCAGGGCAAACCTTTACCACCTATAGCGCTTGTAACTTGCAGCCCCTGGCGCAAGTGGCGAAAGCTGGCTTACAAGACTTAGATCGAGCAGTCGTTGCTGCGCGTCGCGCGTTTGATGATGGACGTTGGTCGGGCATGCAACCCACACAACGCGGTCGTTTTTTACGCGATATCGCGCAACGCATTCGCGATCAGTCACGCGCACTCGCCGAACTCGAAACCCGAAATAGCGGTAAAACGATTGGCAATGCCTTAAATGAAGTCGATGCTGCAGCCAATGTGTTTGATTACTACGCCGGGGCGATGGATAAGTTTTACGGTGACACCATCCCCATGGGTGATGGTGTGCTCGACTTTACGTTACGTGAACCGATTGGCGTGATTGCAGCGATCACGCCTTGGAATTTTCCGTTCATGGCTGCGGCATGGAAAGTGGCGCCTGCACTGGCAGCCGGTTGCACCATGATTTTAAAACCCGCCAGCTATTCACCACTCACTGCTTTAGCGCTCGGGCAAATCGTGATTGATGCAGGTGTCCCAGCGGGTGTACTGAATATTTTGCCGGGGCCAGGCGCCACCTTAGGTGAGCGTATCGCCACGCATCCAGGCATCGATAAAATCACCTTCACTGGTGAAACAAAAACAGGCGCCACCTTACTCAAGCTGGGTGCCGATGACATTAAGCGCATCACCCTCGAGCTCGGCGGTAAAAGCCCGAATATTATTTTTGCTGATGCCGATTTAGAAAAAGCCGCAGTGCAAGCGGTCAAAGCCGGATTTGGGAACGCCGGACAAAGTTGTTCAGCACGCACGCGCGTATTTGTTGAACGCTCGGTGTACGATCAATTTTTAGCGCGCTTTGTTGCGGCTACAAAAGAAGCAAAGTTGGGTGATCCGCTTGAAGCCAGCACCGAGATTGGTCCATTGATTTCGCAATCGCAGTGGGACAGTGTGCATGGTTATGTGCAATTGGGTCTTGCCGAGGGCTGTACGTTGGCGATTGGTGGTGCGCGCCCGAAGGGATTGGACGGTGCGGCGTTTTATGCCCCAACTATTCTTGCCAATGCACGCAACGACATGCGTGTTGCACAAGAAGAAATTTTTGGTCCCGTAGTAGTGGTGATCCCTTTTGAGTCAGAAAGTGACGTCGTGGCGATGGCCAATGACAATATGTATGGCTTAAATGGTTCGGTGTGGACGCGAGACATTGCACGTGGCTTACGTGTAGCGCGTGCTTTGAAAAGCGGCATGATTAGCATTAACTCGCATGGCAGTGCGAGCCGCTATGGTTATCTCGCGCCCTTTGGTGGTTATAAACGCTCGGGCTTGGGTCGTGAATTGGGCTTACACGCGTTGGCGCTTTACACTGAAATTAAAAACGTCTTTGTGGACTTGGAGAATTAACGTGACAACGGCCAACGTAGTGGCAATTACAGGCGCGACACTCATTGATGGCAGTGGCCGTGACCCGCAACGTAACGCGACGGTATTAATCGAAGGCGAGCGCATCAGCGCTGTCGGGAGCAACGTCAGCGTACCCAAGGGCGCCAAAATTCTTGATGCCGCCGGCCGCACAGTGCTGCCAGGCATTATCGATTGTCACGTGCACGGCACCTATCGGGCACGTGATATGCGACAACATTTACTCAATACGCCAACCTATAACGTATTGCGTTCTACCACGGTGCTCGAAGAAACCTTGGCGTGTGGTGTAACCACAGCGCGCGATATGGGTGGGGCCGATGCTGGATTCCGTGCTGCCATTGAAGAAGGGGTGATTGCTGGACCGCGTTTGCAAATTGCCATCGCGATGGTCTCGCAAACCGGTGGTCACGGCGATGCGTGGGTGCCTGCGGGCTTACGTATTCAAAAACGGGCTTGGTTGCCTAGCCCAGTGGCCGATGGTCCCGATGAAGTGCGTCGACTGGTGCGTCATTTGCTCATGGCCGGTGCAGATTTCATCAAGATCTGCGCAACCGGAGGCATTACCTCAGTGACCGATTCCTGGGACGAGCCACAATTTTCAACCGAAGAAATTGCAGTGGCGGTGACCGAAGCGCGCGCTCGACGTAAAACTGTGGCGGTGCACGCCGAAGGTATTGATGGCATCAACATGGCGCTACACGCCAACATCCACTCGCTTGAGCATGGCTGGTTTATTGATGAAGAAAGTATTGCGTTGATGCTCAAGCACGGCACCTGGTGGGTGCCGACCTTGGCCTTGGTCCCGTTATCCCTTGAACATCGCAAAAAAAATACCGCATGGGATAAACAACAGTTAGCCAGCGAAGATGTGAAAGAGCGCGAAATTTTTGATCGCATGCAACAACAAATCCCGCTGTGGAAAGAGGCGGTCAAGCGCGGCGTGAAAGTCGCGTTCGGCACCGATCAATCTCATCGACTGTTGGTTGGTGAAAACTTAGTCGAGTTACGTTTCATGGTCGATTGGTTGGGCATGACGCCGATGCAAGCGCTCGTGTCGGCGACGCAGCAAGCAGCAGCGTGTATTGGTCGGGATGATTTGGGCGTCATCGCACAAGGAAAAATTGCTGATGTGCTCGTGGTTGATGGCGATCCACTCGACAACATACGTGTACTAGAAGAACGCTCACGCTTAAAATTGGTGATGCAAGCTGGCCGTGCGTACACCAACACCTTGTAATTTATTTTAGGAACTGTCGATGTTTCAAACTGAACTATTGCAAAAAGCGTCGAGCGCTTTACAAGCCGCGAGCGCTGCGGGTGTGCGTATCGTCACCGCAGAAACTTGCACTGCCGGATTGGTTTCGGGGTGCATTACCTCTGTATCGGGTGCATCGAAAATTTTTGAACGTGGTTTTGTGCTGTATCACGATTCGGCCAAGGCCACCGGCTTAGGCGTATCGGATGAGATTTCGAAGGCCCACGGTGCGGTGAGTGCCGAGGTCACGCAAGGGCTAGCAGAAGGCGCACTCGCGCATTCCACAGCAGGCGTGAGCGTTGCGGTGACCGGTTATGCAGGACCTGGTGGTGGCAATGAAAAAAATCCAGTGGGCACTTGCTACATTGCTGCTGCGGCGACTGGTAAACCCACCCTTGTGGAGCGTCATGTGTTTTCTGGTGATCGCGAAGCGGTGCGTTTGTCTGCCGTCGGTGCGGCACTGACGCTGATCGTGAAACGCTTAACGACTTAATTTGTACGTGATGCGTTGATCTCGCGCCACGCATCGAGCCATGGCATGCAGTCAACCAAACCACTGATCCCCGTCACGGTACTTACTGGGGCCCTGGGTGCAGGTAAGACCACGCTCTTAAACGCTGTGTTGCGCCAAGTGATTGCCCCTAACCAACGCTTGGCAATCATCGTCAATGAGTTTGGTACTGTTGGGATTGATGATGTGTTGGTGCAATCCTCTAGTGAAGAGGTGGTGTTACTACCGGGTGGTTGTGTGTGCTGTGCGGTGCGTAGTGATTTAGTGCAAGCGATCTTGCAACTTGAGCGCGCCGTACATCGTGGCGAGATGCCAGCGTTTAATCGCATCGTGATTGAAACCAGCGGCCTTGCTGAGCCCGCGCCGATCCTACAGCTGTTTGCTGAATCGCCAGCCTTACAGGGCCGTTTCCGACTTGATGCCGTGGTTACTGTGGTCGATGCGTTACTTGGT
>CAWUMP010000084.1:0-8856 GCA_963923385.1 uncultured bacterium
TGCTCTGCAAGATTTTTCCTGGCATCGAACCAATATAGGTGCGACGGTGACCGCGAATTTCAGCCTCGTCACGCACGCCACCCAAGGCCATGCGAATAAATTTGCGGTTCGTGGCTTTCGCAATCGACTGACCCAATGACGTCTTACCGACACCGGGTGGCCCCACCAGACACAAGATGGGCGCCTTCATCCGATCAACACGACTTTGCACGGCAAGATATTCGAGGATGCGTTCTTTGACCTTTTCTAAGCCATAGTGATCTTCGTCCAAAATGGCTTGCGCAGGCTTGATGTCACGCGAGACCTTGGTTTTCTTTTTCCAAGGCAAATTAATCAACGTGTCGATGTAATTGCGCACGACGGTGGCTTCAGCCGACATCGGCGACATGAGCTTGAGTTTTTTGAGCTCACCTTCGGCTTTTTTTCGCGCTTCTTTGGGCATTTGTGCCTTGCGAATGCGCTTATCCATTTCTTCGAGGTCTGCGCCCTCTTCGCCTTCGCCCAACTCTTTTTGAATCGCCTTCACTTGCTCGTTGAGGTAATACTCGCGCTGGCTCTTTTCCATCTGGCGCTTCACGCGACCGCGAATACGCTTTTCAACTTGCAGAATGTCGATTTCGGTTTCGAGCTGGCTGAGCAGATGCTCTAGGCGCGCTTTCACATCAAACATCTCGAGCACTTGCTGCTTTTGTTCTAACTTGAGCGGCAAATGGGCCGCCACGGTATCGGCCAGACGACCTGCCTCATCAATGCCCGATAGCGAAGTCAAAATCTCTGGTGGGATTTTTTTATTGAGTTTGACGTACTGATCGAATGCAGAGAGCAGCGCACGACGCAGCGCTTCGACTTCTTGCGGCGCAGCGGTTTCTGCGTTGATTAAGCTTGCCTCAGCAATCCAATGGGTTTTTAAGTCGGTAATTTCGCCGATACGCGCGCGATTGCCACCTTCGACAAGCACCTTCACCGTGCCATCAGGCAATTTGAGCATCTGCAAAATATTTGACACGCAACCGATGGCGTACATGTCTTCTGAACCCGGGTCGTCTTTGGCGGCCGACTTTTGTGCCACGAGCAAAATGGGTTTTCCCGCTTCCATGGCGGTTTCCATGGCCTTGATCGACTTAGGACGACCCACAAAGAGTGGGATCACCATATGCGGGAAAACCACCACGTCCCGTAACGGAAGTAATGGGTAGGGGATCGATTCGTTCACGTGTTCCTGAATATCAGACATAGTGGCCTCGGAGCCTGGAGACTGGATCTAGGGTAAATGCGGCCGGGGTCGCCGATTGCAATAGCTACAAACCAAATAGTCTGCAGCGTACTCGCTCAGCGACTTACCCGCAATGTGCTCCGCGAATTAAGCGGTGCTACCAGCGACCTTGGGTGCGTCTGAATAAATCAGCAAAGGTTTACCCTCGCCGCTGACCATGTTTTCATCCACCACGACTTTACTGACGTTTTCCATGGTGGGTAGCTCATACATGGTGTCGAGCAAGATTTGCTCAAGAATCGAGCGCAACCCGCGCGCACCGGTTTTACGAGCCAAGGCTTTGCGTGCGACCGCAGATAAAGCACCTGGACGTACCTCGAGCTCGACGTTTTCCATCATGAATAGCTTCTGGTACTGCTTGAGCAAGGCATTTTTGGGCTCAGTCAGAATCTGCACGAGCGCGGCCTCGTCTAGCTCTTCTAGTGTTGCAGTCACCGGTAAACGACCAACAAATTCAGGGATCAGTCCAAATTTGATGAGATCTTCAGGTTCGGTGCCACGCAATACTTCGCTGATGTCTTTGCCGCTGCTAGGACTACGCACCTCAGCGCCAAATCCGATGCTCGATTTCTCAGAGCGGCCGCGAATAATTTTATCCAAGCCATCGAATGCACCACCGCAGATAAACAGAATATTGGTGGTATCCACTTGCACAAAGTCTTGGTTCGGATGTTTACGTCCACCCTGCGGCGGCACCGAAGCGACGGTCCCTTCAATTAACTTTAATAGGGCTTGCTGCACGCCCTCGCCAGACACATCGCGCGTGATCGATGGATTATCAGATTTGCGCGAAATCTTATCGATCTCATCGATGTACACAATGCCACGCTTGGCTTTGTCGACGTCGTAGTCACAGTTTTGAAGCAGCTTTTGAATAATGTTTTCGACGTCTTCGCCAACATAACCCGCTTCGGTGAGCGTGGTGGCATCCGCAATGACAAACGGCACATTCAATAAACGCGCCAACGTTTGTGCCAACAAGGTCTTACCGGATCCAGTTGGACCAATCAGCAAAATGTTTGACTTGGCGAGTTCAACTTCGTCGGTCTTACCCAAGTGTTGAAGACGCTTGTAATGGTTATAGACCGCTACCGAAAGAATTTTTTTGGCTTGCGGCTGACCAATCACGTACTGATCAAGAATGTCGCGAATTTCTTGCGGCGTGGGTAATTCTCCGCGCGCACCTTTACCGCCTTTATCGGCGGCCGTTTCTTCGCGAATGATGTCATTACATAGCTCGATACATTCATCGCAAATAAAAACCGATGGACCTGCAATGAGCTTGCGCACTTCGTGCTGGCTCTTGCCGCAAAACGAGCAATACAGGAGCTTTTCCCCTGATGATGACTTCTCCGCCATGGCTGGCCTCTACTTTGCGTTCAATAAATAATAAACGTCGCGATATCGCGTGCTTACGCTTTTACAGCTTGGGCACGCGTGTGCAATACGTTATCCACAATGCCGTACTCTTTGGCGGCATCAGCAGACAAAAAGTTATCACGATCGGTGTCTTTGGCAACTGTCTCCACGTTTTGTCCAGTGTGCTTGGACAAAATTTCGTTCAGGCGTTGCTTCAAAAACAAAATTTCCCGGGCGTGAATTTCAATGTCCGACGCTTGTCCCTGAAAGCCACCCATCGGCTGATGAATCATCACGCGCGAATTAGGCAAGCAATGTCGCTTGCCCTTGGCACCCGCCGCCAAGAGTAACGCGCCCATGCTGGCAGCCTGTCCAACACACAACGTCGACACATCGGGCTTGATAAATTGCATGGTGTCGTAAATCGCCATGCCAGCTGTCACAGAACCACCCGGAGAGTTGATATAAAAAGAAATGTCTTTGTCCGGATTTTCTGATTCAAGAAACAGTAATTGCGCGACGATCACGTTGGCGGAGGCTTCATTGACTGGACCCACCAAAAACACCACGCGCTCTTTCAGAAGGCGCGAGTAAATGTCATAGGCACGCTCACCGCGCCCCGATTGTTCGATCACCATCGGGATCAGGCCGAGGTTGTCGGCCCGAAAACTCGATTGCCAGTCTAAATCTTTCATGCTGCGCCCCCCATGAGTGCATCAAAGGCCTGCGCTTTATCCTCAACCTTTGCTTTTCCAAGCACGTAGTTGACGACGTTTTCTTCTAACGCCATCCCTTCCATTTCTTTGAGTCGTTCCGGCTGCATGTAAAACCACTTCACCACTTCAGCTGGACTTTCATACGATTGCGCTTGCTCATCAATGAGTTTACGCACTTGGTCAGGTTTGGGTTGGAGATTTTCTTGACGTGAAAGTTCGGCCACGATCAGACCCAAACCCACACGCCGCTTGGCACTGGCTTCGAATAGGGTCGGATCAAAAGGCATTTGCTCTAACTTCATGCCGCGGGCTTCAAGATCGGCGCGGGCTTGCTGCACCAAATGCTGTGTTTCTGACTCGACCAACACCTTGGGTAGTTCGATCACCGTGGCGTTGTAAAGCACATCAAGCGCTTGAGATTTGATGCGCTCTTTCACGCGCTTGGCCACTTCGCGCTCAACGTTGCCTTTGATCTCTTCGCGCATTTTACCGACATCGCCATCGGCCACGCCGAGGCTTTGTGCAAACGCGGTGTCGATTGCGGGCAATTGAGCCGCGTCGACAGCATGCACCTTAATCTTGAATTGCACGGTTTTTCCGGCTACTTCTTTACCGTGGTAATCATCCGGAAATTTTAGATCAAAGGTTTTTTCATCACCCACGCGCGTGCCTAACGCTGCGGCCTCAAACTCCGGCAGCATGCGGCCTTCGCCAAGTACAAAGCTAAACCCCTCGGCCTGACCACCATCAAAGGGCACGTCATCAAGTGTGCCTAAAAAATCCATCGTCACGCGATCACCGTTCGTAGCTGGATGCGCCGCGGCCACAAAGGTTTGGCGTTGCTTACGCAGAATCTCGATGGTTTTATCGATCTCTGCATCCCCCACTTCGATCACAGGACGCTCGATGGTTTTATCCGAGACATCGCCGACCTGAAATTCGGGGTACACCTCGAAGGTGGCTTTAAATTCAATCGACTGATCGTTAGCGGCTTCGCTCGGTTCGATACGCGGGTAGCCCGCAACTCGTAACTGATTGGCTTGCACCGCATCACCAAACGCTTTTTGTACGGCATCACTGATCACTTCAGACCGAACTTGCGGTCCGTATTGCTGAGACACCAGCTTCATCGGTACTTTACCTGGACGAAATCCGGGCATCTTGACCGTACGCGCCAGCTGCTTTAGGCGTGTGTCAATTTGCTTTTCGACCTCAGCCACTGGGACCGACATGGACAAGCGGCGCTCCAGCCCGCTGAGAGTTTCAACATTTGCCGACATTGCAGGATTCCTTAGTTGAGGCTTAACCGTACTGCACTTTTGCTGGTGCGAGGGGGGGGACTCGAACCCCCACGCCGTGAGGCGCTGGAACCTAAATCCAGTGCGTCTACCAATTCCGCCACCTTCGCTGCGAACACCTTGTCATGCTGTCGCATGCAGCCAAGGGCCGTCATCTTCCAAAAACATACCGTGCGTTGAAAAATAACCATAACCCAAGCACGGCAACACAACGCATAATTATACCGCAGCGCCCGCCCAATACCGCGGGTGTGCTGTGTAAAAACCCCCTAAGATCATCACGCCCCACTGCCCTCGTGCCTGTAGACCACTACGAAAACTTTCCCGTCGCCTCGCTACTCATGCCAAAGCGGCTACGCGAGCCCGTCGAGGTGATCTACCGATTTGCGCGTGCCGCCGATGATATTGCCGACGAAGGCGATGCCTCTGCCCCAACGCGCTTGCACCAATTAAGGGTCTACACGGAGGCACTTAACGACATCGCGCAAGGTAAAACACCGAATGGTGCGCAATTTGTCGAACTGGCTCGCGTGATCGCGCACTGGTCATTACCGTTGCAACCGTTGCATGACCTGATCGATGCGTTTTCTCAAGACGTGGTTAAAACGCGCTATGCAAATTTTGATGAACTCCTCGATTACGCACGCCGTTCCGCCAATCCGGTGGGACGCTTGATGCTGCATTTATTCAACATGGCGAGCGCGCCGCATCTTGCCCAATCGGATGCCATCTGCACCGGTTTGCAGTTGATTAATTTTTGGCAAGACGTGGCGGTGGATTGGAAAAAAAATCGAATTTACCTACCGCAAGACGCGATGCAGCGCTTTGGCGTGACCGAACAACACGTCGCGCAAGGTCAATGCGATGACGCTTGGCGCGCACTTCTAGCCAACGAAGTCGAACGTGCGCGCGCGATGCTAAAATTCGGCGCACCGCTCGGTCACAGCCTGCCTGGGCGTGTGGGTTTAGAAATTCGCACCACGGTGCAAGGTGGTCTACGGATTGCCGAAAAGCTGCAAGCCGTTCAGTACGACATGTTTCGCCACCGCCCCACACTGCGTTGGTACGATTGGCCCTTGTTACTTTTGCGTGCACGATGACCCCAGACGCGTATTGCCAAAAAAAATCTGCCGCGAGTGGTTCATCGTTTTATTACGCGTTTTTATTTCTCGCTCCTGAACGCCGCCGCGCCATCACCGCGTTATACGCATTTTGTCGTGAAGTCGATGATGTGGTCGATGAAACCTCCGACCCCCAGTTAGCGCGCACGCAACTGGATTGGTGGCGCGAAGAGCTCATGCGATTGGACGCAGGCCATCCACAACACCCCGTGACACGCGCCCTTGCCCCGGCCATGCAACCGTTTGGTATCACCGTCAAACGGCTCAACGAAATTATCGACGGCATGCAAATGGATTTACAGCAAGTGCGCTATGAAAATTTTGCTGCCCTCGAAACCTATTGCTATCACGTCGCGGGGGTGGTTGGGCTTCTGGCTGCAGGCATCTTTAGTTATCAAGACCGACGTACGCTGGATTACGCACAACAACTGGGCACCGCGTTTCAACTCACCAATATCATTCGTGATGTCGGAGAAGATGCACGCATGAACCGCATTTATTTGCCGATGGATGAGCTCAAGCAATTTGGCGTCCCTGCGGCAGACATTCTCAACGCACGAAGCTCGGATGCCTTTAAGCAACTCATGCAGTTTCAATACGATCGTGCGCAAGCATTCTATGAAAAAGCCTACGCATTGTTACCGACAGCAGATCGTCGCGCTCAACGCGCCGGTCTGATCATGGCTGCGATTTACCGCACGGTGCTTGAAGAAGTCGCGCACGATGGTTTTGCCGTACTCACGCAACGCACCTCACTCACGCCGATGCGTAAATTGTGGATTGCCATGCGCACATGGCTGAGCACCTAACTCGCACCAACGCACGCCCCGCCGTTGCCGTCATTGGTGGTGGTTACGCGGGCATGGCCGCTGCAGTCGATCTGGCACGCCACGGTCATGCTGTTGAGGTGTTTGAATCTGGCCCCGTCCTCGGTGGACGTGCACGCCGCGTTACCACGCAATATAAAACCTTTGATAACGGACAACACATCCTGATCGGCGCATACACGCAGCTGCTTGCGTTGATGCAACAGGTGGGCGCACAGACAAACCAGTTACTGTATCGACAGCCGCTCACGCTCTATTACCCGCAAGGGTTTCATCTGTCCGCATGGACACTACCGGCACCTTTACATTTAGCCAGCGCTTTACTGTTTGCCCACGGATTGCGTTTCTCTGATCGTTGGCGCGCCTTGCGCTTCATGCAAGCGTTACAACAGATGAAGTTTCAATTAACCACTGATTGCAGTGTCTCAGCGCTACTCACCCAACATCAGCAAAGCGAAAACCTCAGGCATTGGTTGTGGGATCCCTTGTGTATCGCCGCACTCAACACCGCACCAGAAGAGGCCTCCGCGCAAGTGTTTGTGCATGTGCTGCGCGATAGCTTGGCAGGTGCACGCACGGCGAGTGATCTGCTATTACCGCGTACCGATTTATCTGCACTATTTCCAGAACCCGCCGCGCAATATGTCCTAAAACACGGTGGAAAAGTCCATACGCAACATCCGATTCGATCGTTGGACGAACTTCGGCAAGGCTTTAGTCACATCATCGTTGCGGTGGGCCCCCATCATCTCGCGCAGCTCATGCCTCAGTACAAAGAGCTTGCTGCGCAATTTTCTTACCGCCCGATTTATACCGTCTGGTTGCAATACAACGCTGACGTTCAGTTACCTCAACCGATGCTCGGACTGGTGGGTGGCGCAACGCAATGGGCGTTTGATCGCGGCGTGTTGTGTGGAGAATCTGGACTGATTGGTGCGGTCATCAGCGCACAAGGCCCACACGAATCCATCTCTAAAGAGCAGTTGATCCAGCAAGTACATGCAGAATTAGCCCCTTATTTACCAATCCATGCAACACCGCACCACGCGCAAGTGATCGCTGAAAAACGCGCAACGATGGCGTGTACACCCCATCGTCCACATATCGAAATGCGCACCACGCAAGCGCGGGTGTTTTTGGCAGGTGATTATGTCGATGCCGATTACCCACCCACACTTGAAGCAGCAGTTCGCAGTGGGTTACGTGCGAGCGCTGCGGTGTGTGCAGCGCTTCAGAACAACGCGACGTCAACAACCGGGTTATTGATCTAAGCCGCGCGCCAAATCGCGTTGTAAATCAGCCAAGCTTTCTAAACCAACAGCCACACGGATCAGGCCTTCATTGATTCCAGCAGCGGCGCGTGCTTCTGGGGTAATCCGTCCGTGGGTTGTGGTTGCTGGGTGCGTGATGGTGGTTTTGGTGTCACCTAAGTTACCGGTGATCGAAATCATCCGCGTTTGATCAATCACTTGCCAAGCGCCAGCGCGCCCACCCTTGACATCAAAACTCACAATCGCCCCACCCGCACTTTGTTGCTTGCGCGCCAAAGCTTGCTGTGGGTGTGAATCAAGAAACGGGTAATACACGCGCTCCACCTTGGGATGCTTTTCTAACCACTGCGCTAACGCAAATGCGGTGGTGGATTGCGCTTGCATACGAATCTGCAACGTTTCCATTCCTTTGAGAATCACCCACGCATTAAACGGTGAAAGCGAGGGGCCAGTGGTTCGTAAGAATGGAAACACGGTATCCATCAGTAAGGCTTTCGAGCCAACCACGGCACCACCGAGCACACGCCCCTGTCCGTCTAAGTATTTCGTCGCCGAGTGAATGACTAAATCTGCGCCAAACTCAAGTGGTCGCTGTAAGGCGGGGCTACAAAAACAATTATCCACAGCAAAGGTTGCACCGGCTGCGCGAGATACTTTGCTGATGGCCTCAATATCGGCCAACTCAGTGAGCGGATTCGAGGGCGTTTCAAGATAAAACAGTTTCGTTTTTCCCGGACGAACTGCTGCCGCCCAAGCGGCAGGATCATCAGGTGCAACGTATGTGGTGTCGACGCCAAAACGCCCCATCACATTAGAAAATAACTGTACCGTCGAACCAAACACCGCCTTCGAACAAATGACATGGTCGCCCGCTTTTAAAAACGCCATCGCCGTGGCGAGAATGGCAGACATCCCCGATGAAGTAGCTACACAAAACTCGCCGCCCTCAAGCGCTGCTAAGCGATCCTGAAACATACTCACAGTGGGATTG
>CAWUMP010000085.1:0-8841 GCA_963923385.1 uncultured bacterium
TCGTCGGCAGCGTCAGATGTGTATAAGAGACAGCTTCAGGTCGTAAGGCCAAGGCAATGCGTGTGATCACCGACACCAGAATCGCGGTGCAAGACAACGGCAGCAACACGCGCAAGCGTGCCGGCAGCAGTGGTTGAAGTAGACGTCGCATCGTCACGTGGGCAATAAAGCGAGGCTCAAAAATGAAGGTACGCAGTGTACGTGAGTTCTATGACGACTTGATTGAGCTCGGTCATCCGCACTCACCGGTCTAGCTAAAACAAACGCCCACCCCGCCAAGCACGGCTGCCGTCTCTTAACACCTCACGTGCGCAGTTGTGTCCCGGCATGCCGGTGACACCACCCCCAGGGTGTGCACCAGACCCACATAAATACAACCCAAGGATCGGCGTGCGGTAATCCGCATGGCCAAGTAAAGGACGCGCTGACCACAGCTGATCGAGGCGTAATGCGCCATGAAAAATATCACCCCCGGTTAAACCAAACTGCGTTTCTAAATCTGCAGGAGACAACGCACTGTGCGCAATCACGCTCGCTCGAAATCCTGGTGCGTGATGCTCCACTACCGAAAAAATTTTCTCGATCGCTTCAGGCTTGCGCGCAGACCAATCGATGTTTGGATCGAAGTGCTGACAAAACAAACTCGCTACATGCGCTCCGGGTGGCGCCAACGTGTCATCTAAGGTGCTGGGGATCAGCATTTCGACGATCGGTGCTGTTGCCATGCCAAGTGCTCGTGCATCTAAATACGCCTGATCCATATATTTTAGTGAAGGCGCCATGATGATGCCGGTGGCGTGGTGTGCGCTTGGTGTTGGATGACTGGCAAAACGCGGCAACGCGCTGAGTGCCACATTCATACGAAAACTCGCTGAGCCACTTTGATAGTGTTGCATGCGAGAAACAAATGCTTCGGGTAACTCACTCGCCGAAAGCATCTGCAAAAACAAACGTGGTGGCGTGACATTAGCAATCACACGCTGCGCATCCAGCGTACGACCATCATCGAGTGTGACACCTGCCGCTCGACCTTGTATCACGTTGACTTTCGTCACCGCTGTAGCGCAAGTGATTTCAACGCCCAGTTGCTTCGCTTCGGCAGCCATCGCTTGGGTGATCGCACCCATCCCTCCAATGGCATGACCCCATGCACCTTTGCGTCCATTCACTTCACCAAAACAATGATGTAACAACACATATGCGGTGCCAGGATGCGTGGGGCTCGCGTAATTTCCCACGACGGCGTCAAAGCCCAAGGCGGCGCGTATTCCTTCACTGTCAAACCAACGATCTAACCATTGCGTTGCGCTACCGGTAAACAAGGTCAGTAAGTCGCGTCGCGCTTCGATATCCAGTGCGCGCAACACCCGTCCCGCTTGGATGGCGTTGAGTAAGTCCGCCCAGCCGCCACCGCTATTTGGCGGCGTTTGCAGCATGAGTTCTCGTAATGCATCCGCAACGCGCTCGAGCCGTGCCCAATACGCCGGTAATCGTTCGGCATCGCGGGCAGAGAATCGCGCGAGCTCTTGTTGTGTTGCTGCTAAACCGCCGCCCACCTTGAGGTATTGCCCACGCTCGAGGGGTAAAAAATTGGCGAACGGGCGTTCAACGATGCGTAAGCCATGTTCAGCCAAGCGCAAATCACGCATGACTTTGCTGTGCAGGAGACCGACGGTATAGGCAGCAGCCGAGTTTCTAAACCCCGGATAAAACACTTCAGTCACCGCCGCCCCGCCGACAACCGCGCGCTGCTCGATGACATGCACCTTCAATCCTGCCCGCGCCAAATAACACGCGCAGGTCAGACCGTTATGTCCTGCGCCGATCACCAGCGCATCAATCGATGGCTTCACACCGTCTCCTGTTTGCAACGTAGCGGCAACACCTTGCCACCACGCGATTTTTCACGCGTATTGGCGCACAAACCGCTGAATTCAATGTAACGCCTGCGTACGTCGTGCAACGCGACGCATTGGTCCGTCAAACCAATGAATTCGGGCACTGCGTATATCGCAGTAAAAAGTGTAAATCGGGCTTAAGTTTTCCGGATGTGGCAATTTCTTGCCGCTAGTATCGCTCATCGGAAAACTTAAGTCGTTTTTACAGTTTTTACACCTGAATTCAAACGTTTAGAAAACGGAGAACCATCATGTACGTGAATGCCGCTAGCGCGCAGGCCCTTTATGCCGCAAACGCTGTGAACACAGCCAATGCCGCCATTGCGCGGGCCAGCCAACGTTTGAGTACCGGATTACGGGTGAACGACTCGGGTGATGACCCAGGCGGTATGGCTATCGCAAATAACTTCAAGACTTACTTGGGTTCGTATAACGCTGCACTCACCAACATCAATGATGCGGTCGCAATGAACCAAGTTGCCGACAAAGCCTTGTCGTCGATTTATACGACGCTATCCAACATGTACACACTGGCAGTGAGCTCATATACCGCGGATTCATCGACCACCAGCGGCGCAGCCACCATCGCAGCAAACCAGCTAGCGCTGGCTTCGTACCAATCTGCATTAGATACGTTGGCCAGTGGTGCGACCTACAAAGGCAAGGCCTTATTAACCACGTCTGCCGGATTGAGTGTGTCTGTGCAAGCGGGCATTAGCTCGAGTGACACGCTATCTCTCACCTATTACTCCGCCACTGGTAGCAAGTTAGGTGTGTCGACGAGTGATATCACGGTGTCATCGAGCAGCAATGCGTCTACTGCAATGACCGCGATTCAAACGGCGATGTATACCATTGGAAAATATCAAACCACCGTGGGTGCACAAGCCAATATCTTGAATACCCAAGCGGATTTGACCAAAAGCTTTATCACCACCAACACCAAAGCCTATGGCGACATCATGAATGCCAATATGGCGGAAGAATCGGCTAATTTAGCTACCGCGCAAATTAATCGCGATGCTTCAACCGCGATGCTGGCGCAAGCCAACACGATGAATAAAGACATCGTGAAGTACTTGCTGCAAACGTACGGCGGCTAAGCCTTGTTAGAGACGGTGACGCGTTGCGCGTCACCGATCGACCGCGTGCGGTGTTTACTTGATACGAATCACCCGCCAGCCACGATCCATTTTGCGGAACGTAAATTTCCACTCGAGTCGACGCGAGCGAATCAAGTAATAAGACAGCACCCGCAGACTTTGCGCCTGATTGAGTTCGTCGCAAAAAATACTCTCACCCACTTCGAGCGAAGAGAGCGTCGAGATATGTTTTTGCTGCCTGAGTTTGTCTAAATCAACCCGTTCAATCAACACGATCAGCATCCATACGAGGTTTGTCGTATGGAGAATCGACCGCGGCAGAATGAACTTAAGCGAAAAATTAAAAAATTAAGCGACTACGCGCAAAAAATTAGTTGGTGCCGCGCCCATAGTCGTCAGCAAGACGCTCGATATCGTCCTCGCCCAGATACGCGCCGGACTGCACCTCGATGATTTCTAAAGGAATCTTGCCCGGATTGGCCAAGCGGTGCACTGCGCCCTGCGGGATATAAGTGGATTGGTTTTCTTGCAAGCGTTCGGTACGCTCGCCACAAGTAATTTCTGCCTCACCGCGCACGACCACCCAATGTTCAGCGCGATGCTGGTGTTTTTGTAAGCTCAAGCTGGCCCCAGGCTTCACCTGGATGCGCTTCACCTTAAAGCGTTCACCCACATCAATGCTGTCGTACCAGCCCCACGGACGATGCACCTTGCGATGCAACGAATGCTCTTCACGCGTCGCCACTTCGAGGGCTTGCACAATGTGCTTTACCTCTTGGCTGTTGCGTTGCGAGGCAACCAATACCGCATCCGCCGTTTCAATGACCACCAAATCATCGGTGCCCACCACGGCCACCAAGCGATCAGAAGCATGCACCATGGTGTTGCGGGTATTGGAGAGCATCACATCGCCAAACTGCGCGTTACCCGCAGCGTCTTTTGGCAAAACCTCCCACACTGCATCCCAAGCGCCTAAATCGCTCCAGCCGGCGTCTAACGCAACCATCTTGACCTCGAGCCCCGCAGCGGGCGCATGCTCCATGACCGCATAGTCAATCGACTCGGACGGAATCGCCGCAAAGGCCTCAGCATCTGGACGCACAAACTGCGTATCAATCCGTCGCCCACGCCAGGCGCGCTGCGTCGCCGACAAAATATCTTCGCGAAACTGTTGAATCGCTTGTAGCCACACCGAAGCACGCACCACGAACATGCCAGCGTTCCAAAAATAATCGCCTGCATCAAGATAAGCTTGCGCCGTCTGGGCGTCGGGTTTTTCAACAAACTGTGCGACACGCTGTGCCGCGTTTGCGGCGTTCTGGTTCGAGCGAACACGGATATACCCGTAGCCTGTTTCAGGACGGTTTGGCACGATCCCGAGCGTGACGATGGCGCCATCTGCCGCCGCATCGATTGCGCGATGCATTGCCTCAACAAACACTGCGGTGTGTTGAATATTTTGATCTGCCGGTGTCACCACAAGGACCGGATCAGCACCATTTTCTTGCGCAGCGAGTGCCGCGAGCGTTAACGCAGCAGCGGTATTGCGTCCAACCGGTTCGAGCAAGGCTGCGCCTAAGGGCACCGCAATTTCGCGTAATTGCTCTTGCGTCAAAAACCGATGCGCTTCGTTGGTCACAATCGACATCGGCAATAGCGTGAGGCCATCACGGGCCAACGCTTGTAACCGACGTGCCGCTAGCTGAAACAAACTTTCTGCCCCAGTCAGACACAAAAATTGTTTCGGAAATCCAGTGCGCGACAACGGCCACAAGCGAGAGCCGCTACCACCACAAAGAATTACTGGAAGAACTGGGGTCATTGTGTGGGTTCAGTGGTACGTAAAAAGTGTAAACGCCAGTGCATTTTTTGGTACAGGGTCGAAATAGTAACACTTCAGATGTGTACGCCTCGAGTCAAACGGCTGTATCAAGTCGGCAAATTTTCTTTACACACAATGGTCGTAACCATCGATGAATTCGTATGCGAAGCCACTGAATTTATTTTTAGGAATTTTAGAATCGAACACCATTCTACAAACGGAAAAGATCATGATTCAGCTCGATTGGTCTCAAAAATATCGCCCGCGAATAATCGACGATGTTATTTTGCCGACAACGATCAAGGCCAGCCTTGAAAGACTTGTCCGCCAACAAGGCGGACTCTCCATGTTGTTTTGGGGTCGACCGGGTTCTGGCAAAACAACTGTGGCTCAGCTCATCCATCCTGATCACACGCTGTGCATTGATTGCGCGCACGCTGACGCACAAGATCGGATCCTCGGTCTAGAGCGCCTATGCATGCAGTACGCGACAGAAAGTACGCGTCATTTGGTTTTACTAGACGAAGCGGATCACCTCAGCAAAGAGTCACAGCTTTCATTTCGAAGTTTTGTTGAGCGGTTTTCAACATCGACCGATTTTGTGATTACTGCCAATAATCCAAATCACCTCAGCGAGGGGATTCGTTCACGCTGTCTGCCCGTACATTTTGATTTACATGCGGAACCCGCGTTGCAATTGCAAATTGAAGCACGCATTCAACGGATCCTTCACGCCGAAGGAATAGAACATGTAGATTTAGCTGTCGTGCATGACATTGCGAAGCAAAGTTTTCCCGATGTACGCCGCACACTCAAACATGCACAGTTTATGTTTGGCTAAGTGGCTGATCTCATCCAGGTTGCGCAGATCCAAGTAAAGAAAACTACTCCACCGTCACTGACTTCGCCAAATTACGCGGTTTATCGACGTCGTGACCAAGCGTCACCGCCGTGTGATATGCCAGCAGTTGCAAAGCCACGACGTGTAATACCGGCGAAAGTAATCCGTAGTGCTCGGCTAAACGCACGACGTGCACACCCTCTTCGGTAAGCACCTGCGTGTGTGCATCGGTGAGTACATACAGCTCACCCCCGCGCGCGCGCACTTCGGCCATGTTAGAGCGAACTTTTTCTAGCAAAGCATCATTCGGTGCCACCGTCACCACTGGCATTGCATCCGTCACCAACGCCAACGGTCCATGCTTGAGCTCGCCCGCGGGATAGGCTTCGGCATGGATGTATGAAATTTCTTTGAGCTTCAGCGCCCCTTCTAAAGCAATTGGGTAGTGCAATCCGCGACCAAGAAACAACGCGTGCTGACGTGTCGCAAAGCGCGCCGCCCACGCCATCAATTGCGGCTCGAGGGCCAACACAGCGCTGACCGCGCGCGGCAAATGTCGTAAGTGACGCATTTGCGCGACGATGGTTTGCTCTGGCAACGTATTACGTACCTTAGCCAACGATAAAGCCAATAAAAATAATGCGGCAAGTTGCGTGGTAAAGGCTTTTGTTGATGCCACACCAATTTCTGCGCCAGCGCGTGTTAAGAAACGCAGCTGCGTTTCACGCACCATGGCGCTACTGGCGACGTTACAAATCGCCAGCGTGATGGTTTGTCCGAGGCTACGAGCGTGACGCAACGCCGCCAAGGTGTCGGCGGTTTCGCCGGATTGCGAAATCACCACCACCAGCGTCTCTGGGTCCGGCACCGATTCGCGATAGCGATACTCACTGGCGATTTCTACCCGCGTTGGAATTTTTGCCAGCGTTTCTAACCATTGCGCGGCCACTAACCCAGCGTAATAACTCGTGCCACAGGCGAGTACCAGCACTTGCTTTACGCGTGCAAAAAACGCAGGCGCTTGTTCTCCAAACAGCTCGGGGGCAGGCGATTCAATGCCTTCGAGCGTGTCGGCTAACGCGCGTGGTTGTTCAAAAATTTCTTTTTGCATGTAGTGGCGATACGGGCCAAGCGCTGCGCCAGATTCATCGACGCGCACGGTTTGCACCGCACGTACCACCGCTTGGCCATGTGTATTTTGTACGCGAAACTGATCGGGCAAAATTTCTGCTACATCACCTTCGTCGAGATAAGCAATTTGATTCGTGGTACCGGCTAAAGCCAAGGCATCCGAGGCGATAAAGTGTTCGTGCAATCCCACACCAATCACTAATGGACTGCCTGCCCGTGCGCCCACCACACACTGCGGTTGATCTCGCGCCACCACTGCAATGGCATACGCGCCTTCTAGTTGTTTAACTGCTGCCGCAACCGCGGCAAACAAATCCCCGACATACAAGCTGTGGACTAAATGCGCGATCACTTCGGTGTCGGTTTGGCTTTCAAACACATAGCCTGCGGCTTGCAAGCGCACACGTAACGCATCGTGGTTTTCGATGATGCCGTTATGCACAAGGGCGATTTGTTCGCGCGAAAACATCGGGTGTGCGTTGCGCGTACTCGGCGCACCGTGTGTTGCCCAGCGCGTATGCGCGATTCCCGTATCGGCATGGATTGCATGCGTTTGAATTTGCGTATCCAAATCTGCAACGCGCGAAACAGTCCGAACCCGTTGTAGCGTGTCATTGATCTGCACAGCCACGCCGCAAGAATCATAGCCGCGGTACTCTAAGCGTCGCAGACCTTCGACAAGCACCGGCACAATGTCGCGTTTAGCTGCTGCACCAACGATGCCACACATGGTTTGATCAGCCCTTTGTTTTTTTGGCTGGCGGCTTCCAGCTCGGTAGCGAAATTTGTTTCGCGCGCGCCACCGTCAGCTGTCCGGGCGGTGTGTCTTTGCTGATGGTCGAGCCAGCGCCCACATACGAACCGCGCGCGATCGTGACGGGTGCCACTAAGGTCGCATCCGAACCGATAAAGCAATCGTCTTCAATGATGGTGCGATGTTTGTTCACGCCGTCGTAATTACAGGTAATGGTGCCTGCGCCAATATTGACGCGTTGACCAACAGAACTATCGCCCACATAGGCGAGGTGATTGGCTTTTGAACCAGCGCCGATGTGGCTGGCCTTCACTTCAACAAAATTTCCAATGTGCACATCCGCTTCGAGTTGTGCGCCAGGCCGTAATCGCGCATACGGACCAATACGACAATTGGCGCCAACTTGTGCGCCATCTAGCATCGAATAGGCCAGCACTTGTGTACCTGCTGCGATGCTGACGTTACGCAATACACAATTTGGTCCAATGCGTACACCTTCGCCGAGCGTGACGTGCTCTTCAAACACGCAGTTCACATCAATTTCTACATCGCGTGCGCACTGTAATTGACCACGCACATCTATCCGCGCCGGATCAGCCAATGTCACACCGGCGGCAAGTAATCCATCGGCTTGATCGCGCCGATACACCGCTTCGAGCATCGCCAACTCGCGCTTTGAATTCACTCCTTCTACATCAGCCACGCGAGTTGGATGTACCGTACTGACTGGCACACCTTCGGCCACGGCTAGCGCAATGACGTCAGTCAAGTAGTACTCACCTTGTGCGTTGTGGCGCGTGACGCGTGATAACCACTGCGCTAAACGTACAGCGGGCGCGCACAGTACACCGGTGTTCCATTCTTGAATCGCGCGCTCTTCGGTCGTGGCATCACGTGCTTCGATAATGCGCTGCACGGCGCCTTGTTGATTGCGCACAATACGCCCATAGTTGCCTGCATCTTCACTGCGCGCAGTAAGAATCGCTAACCCTGTATCACTGGCAGCAACCAATGCGCGTAGCGTGTCTGCGCGCATTAATGGCACATCGCCATACAACACCAGCACGCGTGCATGCGCGTCCACGTGTGGAAGCGCTTGTTGTACTGCGTGCCCTGTACCCAGTCGTTCGGTTTGTTCAACCCAAGTGATGGCAGTATCAGCGGTAAACGCAGCACGCACCGCTTCACCAGCGTGGCCAATTACCACGATGAGTTGTTGTGGTTGTAATTCGCGCGCGGTGTGAATTACGTGGCTCAACAACGAACGGCCCGCCAGCGGGTGTAACACCTTG
>CAWUMP010000086.1:0-8838 GCA_963923385.1 uncultured bacterium
CTGGTCTCGTGGGCTCGGAGATGTGTATAAGAGACAGGCTACAAAGCCACGTCGATAGCCAAATTGCCCGACAGAAAAGTTAGCGATCGGACGATCAAGTTGACTGCGATACATAAAATGCGCAGAACCTGCAGCAGAAAAATCACCCTCCGAGGCAAAATAAGGCCCTTTGCGGTAGGTCACACGATTGACTAGTTCTGGCATCAAAAAATTTAAATCGCTGTATCCCTGACCATGTGCGTGGGTTGGTAAGTTGATCGGAACGCCGTTGATTGAAGTCGCGAAATCTGTCCCGTGATCAAGATTCATTCCACGCATAAAAAACTGATTGGCTTTCCCTTCGCCAGAATGTTGCGTCACCACCATGCCTGGGATCGCTTCTAATATTTCCGCTGGACGCGCATAGGCTTGCTGTTGAATTCGCGACCAAGAGATCACCCCTTGACTCGCAGTGTCGGTAGTTCCAATCGCGCTCTCGGTGTGACCAGTCACGATAATGGAACTTGTCTCGTGTGCATACGACAAGCGCACGCATTGCATGGATATCAAAAAAAAGAATACGCCTGTATAAAAATAATTACACAGCGGTAATCTGCGCAGGATGAGGTGCATTCAGCAAATGAAGATGTAAAGCCGCTGAAATTCGCTGGCGTTATCGATGTATCGACGACAAAAACTGCACTAACTCTGGCGTACGCGGATATTGAAACAGTGTTTCTGGCGCCCCATGCTCATGCACGCGGCCTTCATGCATAAAAATAACGCGGTCACTGACTTTGCGAGCAAACCCCATCTCATGCGTCACCATGAGCAAAGTCATGCCATCGCGGGCGAGCGACTCGACGACAGCGAGCACCTCGCCCACCAACTCAGGATCGAGTGCAGAAGTGATTTCGTCACAGAGAAGAACGCTGGGTGACATCGCTAACGCACGGGCAATCGCGACGCGTTGCTGTTGACCGCCCGAGAGTTGTGCTGGAAAAGCATCGACTTTTTCTGCGAGCCCGACCCGCTGTAACAATGCAAGGGCACGCGTAGTCGCGTTTTGAGCAGAAATACCTTGAACTAAACTTGGGGCTAGCGTGATGTTCTGACCAACGGTCAGATGGGGAAAAAGATTAAAAGATTGGAAGATCATCCCAACTTGTTGGCGTAACACACGCATCGCTTTAGCGTTGTGATGTTGCAAGGGCTGACCTTGCACAAAGAGTTGGCCAGTGTCAAATGACTCAAGGCCGTTGATACAGCGTAGCAGCGTACTTTTTCCAGAGCCACTCTTTCCAATAATCGCGATCACTTCGCCCGCTGCGACGTTTAGGTCAATACCATTGAGCACGCGCGCCTCACCAAAGGATTTATACAACCCTTGAATATCGATTGCAGGCGTTGGATCAGCGACCGTCGACATGCAATTGGCCCTCTAACTTACGCGCATAAGCACTAATGGGGTAACAGATCAAAAAATACAGCAGCCCAACGCAGGTGAAAACCACGAAGGGTTTAAAAGTTGCGTTCGTGATCATTGTCCCTGCTTTGGTGAGCTCAACAAAACCAATCACTGAGGCCAAGGCCGTTCCTTTCACCACTTGTACCAAAAATCCAACGGTCGGAGGCACTGCAATCCGCGCGGCTTGCGGCAAAACGACAAACCGAAGCTGCTCAAGAAAATTTAATGCAAGACTTTCAGCCGCTTCCCACTGTCCCTTCGGAATCGCTTGTACGCAGCCGTGCCAAATCTCGCATAGGAAGGCGCTGCTATACAACGTTAATGCAATCGCAGCCGCTGTCCAAGCCGAAGTTTCAACACCGAACAGTGCCAAACCAAAATAAGCGAGAAATAATTGCATCAATAGCGGCGTGCCCTGAAACAAACCCACATACATCGATACGGCACGCTGGAGTACAGAACTCTGTGTGGTGCGCACGACCAATAGCCCAAGGCCAACCAAGCCACCACCCACAAAGGCAATCAGCGACAAGACAATTGTCCAGCGTGCGGCCAGAAGCAAATTACGCAAAATATCCCAAATTGAAAATTCAACCACGCGACGCACCAAATACAAAACGACGCCCAAACCATTGACATAACTGGCGTACGAACACCGACAACATCAAATACAACACGGTCGCGACGATAAACGCCTCAAACGCACGAAAATTTCGGCTTTGAATCAAGTTGGCAGCGTAGCTGAGTTCTTCGGTAGAAATTTGACCGCACACCGCCGACCCCAGCATCACGATGATGATCTGACTCACCAGCGCAGGCCACACCCGCTGCAATGCTGGGGGCAACACGACCCGCGTAAATACCTGTCGGTGGGTGAGGGCCAAACTCAGTGCAGCCTCGATTTGTCCGCGCGGTGTCGCTTGGACGCCAGCGCGCACAATTTCAGCAGAATAAGCCCCAAGATTAATCACCATCGCTAATACAGAGGCAACCTCAGCGCTCAAACGTACGCCGGCAGCTGGCAGTGCGAAAAAAATAAAAAATAGCTGAACAATAAAAGGGGTATTTCGGATCAGCTCAACATAACCGACGATGAATGGGCGACACCAGCCAGGCCCTTGCGTACGCAAATAAGCACAGACAATTCCCAGCAACAAGCCGAAAAAAGTAGATGCAGCAGTGAGCAAGAGTGTCCATGCGATACCTGTCAATAACAGTGGCCACTCAGCGAGTACCGGAAGAAATTCAAGTGCAACACGCATGGTTAAGACAACAATTAGTCTGGCAATTGACCGGCACTACGCCCGAGCCATTTTTGTGCCATTTTGTCGAGATCACCCGATTTTTTGGCCTCAGTAATAATCGCATTCACCCGCACGCGTAAGCTCTCCTCCCCCTTTGCAACGCCAATAAAATTTGGGCTGTCTTTCAGAAGCAACTTATATTCCGCGTTTAATTGTGGATTGCGCTGAATCATGTTGCTAGCCACGGACGCACCAGTTGCTAATAACTGCGTCTGCCCAGAAACAAACGCCGACACCGTGGCATTGTTATCTTCAAAACGTTTGATCTCTGTGCCACTCGGTGCGATCTTGGTTAATTCTTGGTCTTCAAGCGCGCCGCGTGTTGCAGCGATCGTCTTTCCTTTTAAGTCATCTACGCTTTTAATGCTCAGCGATTTCGCGCCATAAATCGCCTGAAAGTACGGCGAATAGGCCGCAGTGAAATCGATGACTTTTTCGCGCTCAGCATTTTTTCCTAAGGTTGAAATTACCAGATCAGCTTTTTTAGTTTGTAGGTAGGCAATCCGATTCGCACTACTCACTGTGACGAGTTCCACTTTGACACCGAGCTTTGCGCCAATGTAATTAGCCATATCAATATCCAGCCCCTGCGGCTGGAGATCCGTCCCCACAAAGCCGTACGGAGGAAAATCAACTGGGATCGCAATTTTGATCAAGCGATTTTTCTGAATCGTCTCGAGGGCCGTTTGTGCGCTGACAACGCCAGACAACGTCAAACCAACGGCGAACACCATGAGGCCAAGAATTAAGCGCGAGAAACGATTCATATCAAAGACTCCATATAAAAGAGGACGGCAAATGAGGAGAAGCAAGTAAAAAAAATCAGGGGCGGTGCGCTTCAAAGGAAAAGAAAACAAGCTACTCGCAGTGGCTCGCTACGTCTCATGGCGGGCCAAAAGATCATCACCCGACAGTCGGGGCAAAGTGACAAGCAGCCATCTGCGCAGCAGTCACGCGACGCAGCAAAGGTGCTTCAGTGCGACAACGATCGATTTGCTTCGGGCAACGGCCAAAAAAACGACACACCTTGGGGTCCGGATTAATGGGCGATCGTGGCTCACCAATCAAATTCGGGCGTAGGTTTGAATGACCACCCAACATCGGGATCGATTGAATTAATGCTGCGGTGTATGGATGTGCCGGTGTGCGAAAGATTTCTTCCGTCGGACCCTGTTCAACAATCCGTCCAAGGTACATCACCATGACGCGTTCACATAGCATGCGCACCACGTTTAAATCATGCGAGACAAATAAATAACTCATACCAAGAGAGGCACGCAATTCTGCCAATAGTTGCAGGATCGTAACCTGCACAGAAACATCTAACGCAGCGGTAGGTTCATCCAAAACCAGCAAGCGTGGACGCAATACGATCGCGCGCGCAATGCCCACACGCGCTTTTTGGCCTCCAGATAATTGATGTGGATAACGGCTTAATAATTCCAGCGCAAAACCTGTTTGCTGCGCGGCTTGTTCTACTTTGTGTTGCAATTCTTGGTGGTTGGTCAAACCACCAAGTAAGCGTAACGGCTCAGCGATCGTGTCGAACGCAGTGTGTCGCGGATTTAAACTATCTGTGGGGTCTTGAAACACCATCTGAATCTTTGCGCGAAATGCAGATTGCGCAAATTGGCGTGATGGAATAAATCCAATATTTCGCCCATTAAAAATCAGGTCGCCGCTATCCGCGTCTAGCATGCGAGTGATCAGACGCACCAGCGTTGATTTTCCGCAGCCCGACTCACCCACGAGGCCCACGCTCTGGCCTTCACCGATCGTGAAGCTGACATCATCGACTGCGTGTAATAACGCGCCTCTACCGACCGGAAATGTTTTACGCAGCTGGTCGACTTCAAGAATATTCATGGCAGATTGGCACACCAAACATGGTGGCTGGAATTAACCGCCACTTGCGGCACAGGACCCTGCTCACAACGCGCGATTGCGCGTGGGCAGCGCGAAAAAAAACGGCAAGCTGGCAGATCATCACGGCGCAGATCCGGTAAGTTACCGGGAATCGCTGCCAACTGCTGCAACACGGTGGCCGGTTGCGGTGTGGCTGCAATTAATCCGCGCGTGTACGGATGTGCAGCTTGGGCAAATAACTGCGCAGTTGGTGCCACTTCAATCACCTGGCCTGCGTGCATCACCATGATGTGATCGCACGACTCAGCAGCTAAAGCCAAGTCATGCGTAATAAAAATAGTGGCCATTTGACGCGCACGCGATAACTCGCGAATTAAATCCATGATGGCCGATTGGGTCGTGACATCGAGCCCCGTGGTCGGCTCATCTGCAATCAGTAATGCCGGCGCGCAGGCCAAGGCAATGGCAATCATCACGCGTTGGCATTGTCCGCCTGAAAGTTCAAATGGATAAGCATCGTAGCGCCGCTGGGGGTCGGATAATCGAACTTGCGCTAATAACTCGATGCTGCGTTCTTTTAACGCGTGACGGGGAGTCGACGTATGTACACGAAGCACATCTTCAATTTGCTGACCAATCCGACGAATTGGATTTAACGCGGTACGCGGGTTCTGAAAAATCATTGAAATTTCACGACCACGTACTTGCTGCAATGCAGAGGTTGAAGCTTCTAACATATCCATACCAGCAAACC
This sequence comes from uncultured bacterium, assembly GCA_963923385.1. Taxonomy (GTDB): domain Bacteria; phylum Pseudomonadota; class Gammaproteobacteria; order Burkholderiales; family SG8-39; genus SZAS-79. The sequence goes on from CAWUMP010000086.1 coordinate 5,372, forward strand.
GAATCGAACCCGAGTCGATATGTGCGGCTGCATCCAAAATTCGCAAAATAGCAAAGGACAGCACCGACTTTCCTGAGCCAGATTCTCCAACAATCCCCAGCGTCTGGCCTTTGTATACCGAAAAATTCACTGACTGCAGCGCACGCACCGTACCTGAGCGTGTCCGAAAACTGACGCTTAAATCGACAACATCAAGCAATGGAACGCTCGGGTTCATGTGCGTGTTCTTGGATCAGTCAGGTCACGCAAACCATCGCCAAGCAAATTAAAACAAAACACCGCAAGCATGAGTGCCATTCCTGGAAAAAATGCGACCCACCACTCGCCTGAAATAATGTAGGTGGCTCCTTCTGCCACCATGATGCCCCACTCCGCTTGCGGTGGTCGCACGCCCAATCCGATAAAGGATAAACCGGCCGCATTCAATATAGCCCAGCCCATATTAAGAGAGACCTGCACCATCAGCGCAGGCAGTACATTTGGAAACAAATGTCGCCATAAGACGCGAGGATTGGCATTACCAGCCATGCGTGCAGCTTCAACAAACCCTGCGTTTCGACGCACACTCACTTCGGTTCGTGCAACGCGTATGTAAAACGGAAGATTAATGATGGCAGTTGCAAGGATGATGTTGAACACGGTGTTACCCAACGCAGCGACGATTCCCATCGCCAACACAAACAAAGGAAACGCCATAATGGTGTCAGTCATTCGTCCAATGAACCGATCTGCCCAGCCGCCATAAAATCCCGCAATACAACCTAGCGCCGCGCCAGCAATAAACGATGTGATCACCGCAGACAAGGCAATACCCAAATCAAGTTGCGTGGCAACAACGATTCGGGAAAAAATATCGCGACCGAGGGCATCCGTGCCAAACCAATGACGCGCACTCGGGCCCTGCAATGCAGATTGCGTTTCGCTCGCTAATGGATCAAATGGGACGATCCATGGTCCGATCAGTGCCAAGACGAGCAAGGTAGCAAATCCAATAAAGGCAAAGAGTGTGACCGGATTTTGGGTTGCCACATACCGTACATGACGCAAGGTTTCGGCACGACTCATGCGTCAATACTCATGCGTGGATCGATTACACCATACACAATATCGATGATTAGATTGAGTAACACATAGACCAAAGCCATGGTCAGCACAAAGCCTTGTACTGGTGCGTAATCAGACGCCACTAGGGCTTCAATGACATAGCTTCCGATACCAGGCCAAGCAAAGACTTTTTCCACTAACACACTCGAGCCAAGTAAAAACGAAAACACCATCCCGAGCGTCGTCAGGATAGGCAGCAAGGCATTACGAAACGCGTACACATATAAGACAGTGTTTGCAGATAACCCACTGGCGCGCGCAGTACGAATGTAATCAGCGCTCAGCACCGATAACATCGACGCACGTGTCATACGCATCAGTGGTGCCATAACAAACAAAGCCATGGTCAATGCGGGCAAGATCAATTGGCTTGCGCTAGCAACAAACGTAGGCGCATCCGCATCCATCAAACTATCAATTAAATAAAAGCCGGTGATCGTTGGTGGCGCAATAAAGGTTACGTCTAAGCGTCCAACCGGTGAAGGTGCAACGCCTAATAAAAAATAAAATATATAGGCAAGCAGCAAGCCAGTGAAGAACGTCGGCAATGAGATTCCTGTGGTGACCAAGACACGGCAGCAATGATCCAGCCATGTGCCCGGGCGCGTGGCCGCAGCAACTCCTAACGGAATAGCAACAGCACACGCCAGCAGCAGGCCACATAAAGCTAACTCAATCGATGCAGGTAAACGCGAAGCGATTTCGGTTAACACAGGCTGACCGGTCGATAACGACTGGCCCAAATCCCCGCGCAGCAAATCTTGTAAGTAAAAAACAAATTGATGCACCAAGCTTTTATCCAAGCCCAAACTACGCCGAATTTGTTCAATCGCCTCCTGGCTAGCCGACGGGCCAGCAAAGTACGCTGCTGGATCGCCCGGTAAAGCACGGGTCAATAAGAAGGTCACGATCACCACACCAATCACATTGGGAATGGCACCGATCAAGCGCTGAAAAATCAGTCGCAGCACCATCAGCCTCTGCTCGGCAATACCTGATCAAACACCACCACATGGGCTGCAACGACACGCCAACCCGCTGAGGTTCGTAACCAAGTTTGCATCTGTCGACCAAATTTTCCTGACCGATCACGCTTGAACTCACAGCTTGCGGTGGCATAGTCTTCACCGTAAGTGGTGATACAAACGCGCGTCAGTGTGCGTGCCAAGTCGGCCGGATCACGTGCCGCTCGGACTGCTGCAATCGCAGCATGGCCATACGATTGCTCTGCCAAACCATAACGAATCGTATGGGTGGAATCCCAAAATAATTCATTAAGCACTGCCACATCATTCGAGGTCAGGGCTTTTTCATAACGGTAAAACGCGGCCGTGACCTGTTCCACCACAAGCGGTTGGTTAATGGCAAGTGTCATGTCTTCTCCGGTGCAATAAATCGGCTGATTCCCAAGCGCTCAAGCTCTGCAGCCACACGAAAACAATTCACCTCACAACCAGGTGCAGCAATAATTTGCATACCCACCGGCATCGGTCTGGCTAAATCAGGTAAATCACCAAATAAGCCGATGGGTACATTCACCACCGGTAAGCCAATAAATGAAATCGGCTGCGTAAGTAAGCCCATGTTGGGACGCGACAATACCTCTGTGCCGCGTAACTGCATGGTGGCTTGTCCAATACGCACGGCAGGTCGTGGCGTGGTGGGCGCCAAAATGACATCGACTGTCTCGAAGACTTGCTTCACAGCTTGGGCGTACCACCGACGCAATCGTTGCGCTTGCACATACCATGCGGCTGGAATCATCGTATTGGCAAGCAGACGCTCAATGATCAGCGGTTCAAAATCTTGCGGACGTGTACGTAGGTTGGGCAAATGCAACTGCCCGCCTTCGACCGCCGTGAGAATAAACGCAGCGGCTCGTGCTTGGGCGGCATGCGGCAAATCAACCCGCGTTTGCACCCCCAATGCTAGGCCTGCCGCTTGTACCATGGCGTACACCCCAGGTTCGGTATTGTGTTCAAAATAGCCATCGGCTATGGCAATGCGTAAACCACGCGTGCCTTCATGCAATCGCGGTCGTACAGCTTCGATTGGGCAAGGTCGACTCACTGGATCATCCGCGTCCTGACCCTGCATCACGTCGTAGGCGATGGCGAGATCAACCACCGATCGCGTAAACGGCCCAACATGATCTAAAGAAGCAACAAACGGAAACGTACCTGCCCGAGACAAACGACCATACGTTGGTTTCAATCCATACACACCACATAACGCAGCAGGCACGCGAATCGATCCGTTGGTATCCGAACCCAACGCAAGCGGCACGAGCCCAGCAGCCACAGCCGCTGCACTTCCGCCCGAAGATCCACCAGCAATGTAAGCAAGGTCATGCGGATTATGGG
>CAWUMP010000087.1:0-8773 GCA_963923385.1 uncultured bacterium
GCACCGTTGGCGTGGTGGAGCGAGTCTTGGGTGGTGCACTGGAGTGCGCAATTTGTGTTTGCCCTCGTGTGGTTAGTTTTGGTGCTATCGCTGGGGGCGGTTTTTTTATTGTTTGCGCTGTTACGACGCGGCGCGGCGACAAGTGTGACGAGTCTGATTTACCTTTGCCCACCGGTCACTGCGTTAATGGCCTGGCTATTGTTTGATGAAGCTTACGCTTGGTCGGCGGCATTTGGTATGGCGGTCGCGATGCTCGGCGTCGCGATTGTGACCACCGAGCAATCTCGCCGAACGGCGGCAATACCATGACCGATACCATCGATCGTTTGCCGCGCTCGTTGTGGTCGTTGTTGTTTGCATTAACACTGGTGTGGGGATTTAACTGGGCGGTCATGAAAGTAGTAATTACCGAGATCCCGCCGTGGGGTTTTCGTAGTGTGTGTTTGGCTGCTGGTTTTGTCGGCTTACTAAGTATTGCGCGTTGGCGAGGTCAACCTGTCGTTGCACCATGGGCGCAGTGCTGGCGTATTGCACTGGTGGCCTTGTTTACGGTGTCATTACAAACCATTTGCATCATGTTGGCTTTGCCATTGTTGAGTGCCGGACGTGTGGTCATTGTGCTTTACACGATGCCAGCGTGGAGTGTGTTATTGGCACGCGTGGTGTTGGGCGAAGCGCTTACACGACGGCGTTTACTCGGCGCGCTATTGGGTTTGTGTGGTGTGCTGGTATTGCTTGTGCGCGATCTGCCTGTGCTGGATCAAACAACAGACGATACGCGCAGTGGTTTGTTATTGATGTTGGGTGCGGCCATGGTTTGGGCGATGGGCGTCGTGCTGCAAAAACGCTTTCCAGTGAATGTGCCCATGACAACGTACACCGCTTGGATGGCCTTTTTTGGCGGTATTCCAATCGTGCTCCTCGCTTGGGTGTTTGAGCGCGATACGCTGCTGCAGTTACATGGCTTCACGCTGTGGCCGGTGATGGGTGTGTTGTACAACATGTTGTTCGTGTTCGTGTTTGGGTGGTGGGCTTGGACAAAAATCGTGGATGTGGCGCCCGCGGGAGTCGCTGGGCTCGCTTCGTTGATGATTCCTGTGGTGGGTGTTGCCAGTGGTATGTTGGTGCTGGCTGAAACCCCGACGGTGTATGACTGGTGCGCGTTGGCTTGCGTGATGGGGGCAATCGCTACGGTATTCATGCCGCCTCAATGGCGTCGCGTTGCGTCGTATCGCGAGTGACTTAAGCAGCCAGTGTGCGTCCGTGGGGTAAGCGTGCGGGATTCCAATGTGCCAAGCCCCAAGCCAGTTGCTCTTTTGCGCTGGCATGACCTAGCGCGTCGGGCAATGGGTGGGCCAGTGCCGCGAACGCAGCGGGCAAATCGTTTGGTCCAACCGGAGCGGCACGCGTTTGTTTAGATAGTTTTTCTCCGGACGCATTGACTGCAATCGGCAAATGCAAGTAACGCGGCGTAGAAAACCCCAAGCAGTGCTGCAAATAAATCTGACGCGCGGTTGAGTCCAGTAAATCTGCGCCGCGCACAATATCGGTGACCCCTTGATCGGCATCATCGATCACCACGGCGAGTTGATAGGTCGTCAATCCATCAGCGCGTTGTAAAACAAAATCACCCACCGCTTGTTCAACACGCTGTGTTTGAAGCCCTTGTAATCGATCAACAAATTCGATGGGATGAGCATCGGTACGAACGCGCACGGCATGGTCAGCGCGTTGTTGCACTGAACCTGCGCGACACGTACCAGGGTAAACCTGTGCCCCATCGGGAGATCGTCCGAGGGCGGTATCGGCGATTTCTCGACGGCTACAGGTGCACGGGTATGTGAGCCCAAGTGAAGTGAGCTGCGCGCGCGCCTGGGCATAACGAGCGCTGCGCGTCGATTGCACGAGCACTTCTCCATCCCAATGTAATGCGCAGGCCTCAAGCGTTGCCATGATGTGAGAGGCAGCGCCCGGTTGCGTGCGCGGCAGATCGACATCTTCGATGCGCAGCAGCCACTGCCCGTGATTGGCGCGCGCATCTAACCAGCTACCTAGCGCGGTGATGAGCGAACCCAAGTGCAAGTGCCCGGTAGGAGAAGGTGCAAAGCGTCCGATGTAGGTCATCGCTGGTCGTGGTGGGTGTTGTGTACGTTGGCGGCGTGTTGCATGTGTAAAAAGCTTAGGCGTTCGAGTGCATGCGCGAACGCGTAAAATACGATTTTCTCTCAAATAGGAAAGACCATGGCAACCATCGAGCTCACCAAAGATAATTTTGAAGAGATCGTCACCAAACATCCGATGGTGATCATTGATTTTTGGGCGCCTTGGTGTGGACCATGCAAAGGATTCGCCCCGGTGTTTGAACAGGCTGCCGATGCGCATACCGATGTGGTGTTTGCCAAAGTCAACACCGATGTGGAACAAGAATTGGCGGGTAGTTTTAATATCCGTTCGATTCCCACCTTAATGGTCTTTCGAGAAAAAGTGGTGCTGTATTCGCAAGCGGGTGCGTTGCCAGCCAGTGGACTGGAGCAATTGATTGAACAAGCCAAGGCGGTAGATATGACGGAGGTACATAAAGAAATCGCCTCACGTGCCGACGGCGCGTAACGCGGTGTTTGGTCTAGGGTTAAGCAAGCCGTTGAGTAGGCTTTTCAATTAAACTCGCGCCCATGTCTTTGGTGGTGTTGATCTCTGGTCGTGGTAGCAATATGCGCGCGTTGGTTGAGGCGGGTCTACCTGTGTCTGCCGTTATTAGCAATCGCGCGGATGCCGCGGGGTTAACGTACGCAGCCGCCCAAGGCATTGCTACGCACGTTGTTGCGCATACTGACTTTGCGTCGCGTGAGTTGTTTGATACCGCACTTGCGGCGCAGATTGATCAATATGCCCCCCGCGTGGTGGCGTTGGCTGGTTTTATGCGCATTCTGACGCCTGCGTTTGTGGCCCGATACGTGCACCGATTGGTGAATATTCATCCTTCGTTACTGCCCTCGTTTACTGGATTAGATACCCATGCGCGTGCGTTAGCGGCTGGTGTTTGCGTGCATGGTTGTACGGTGCATTTGGTGACTGCTGCGCTCGATCACGGGCCGATCATCGCGCAAGCTGCGGTCGCGGTGCGTCGCGACGACACGCCAGCGCGTTTAGCTGAACGTGTCTTAGTGCAAGAGCACCGTATTTTTCCGCAAGCAGTCCGCTGGATGCTTGAGTCGCGCGTGCGCGTGCAAGACGAACAAGTGCATGTGCGTGATGCAAACGTGTCGGCGCAAGCCTTGTGTGTCCCTGATGTCGAGTGACACCGTTCCAGGCGTGTGGCAAGCGCCAGTCAGAGAGCCGATCAATGCCACTGTCCCGCAGACAAACATGCGTCGATGGTCGATACGTTGGGCAATTATTTTTTCTGTGTTGTTGCATGCTCTGATGTTGTCTGGCTTGCCGTTGATAGCCTTCGATGATCGTGATCAACCAACAGGGCCGCTACTCACCGCTCAAATTCAGCCGCGCGCAATCGACGCACCGGCAAGTGTCGCCGCACCCAATGCGCCGCGCAGCAAACGCCCAAGAGCACCAGCCTCACCTCACCTCACGCACACGCCAGAAATCGCGGCGCCGTCTGCGCCTGCGGATATGCCGATGATGCCAACGCAGACTGCAGAAACAACATCGGGTTCCGTTGCGCCGAGCGCAACATCATCGACCGTTGCGCCGAGCGCAACCTCAGGCCCCGTGACGCCGAGCGCAACGCCCACCCCTTTTTTTGGACAACAGCGGACGCAAATTGATTTTCGCTTGTTGCGTGCCGATGGCACGGAGATCGGTCGTGTGATGCATGCCTTTGAAACCGATGGTGAACGTTACGCCATTCGCAGTGTGACCGAAGCCACGGGCTTGATCTCGCTGTTTTTCGCAGGCCAATTGATTCAAGAAAGTAAGGGCATAGTGATGTCTGACGGGTTGCGTCCTGATCAACACATCGTGCAACGCGCGCGCGGTCGCACAGACCGCGTAACGTTTGATTGGTCACGCGGACAGGCACGCATTGAACCCTCCGACGGTGGAAAGGATTGGCCGTTGCTGGCGGGTGCGCAAGATCAACTGTCTTTATTGCATCAAGTCGCTTTTTATACTGCGCTGGGACGTGCCCCCAATCTCAGTGTGACCAATGGTCGACGATTTTTTGAAGCGGCATTACACAGCGTGGGAGAAGAAATGCTGGAAACAGAACTGGGTGTGCTACGTACGGTACATGTGCGTTCGCAGCCCAAAGACGAAGCCGCCGTGGTTGATATTTGGCTGGCACCCGAACGTCAATGGATTCCGGTGCGTGTTCGTTTACGCGATGGTCGCGGTGAAGCCGCCGAGCAAGTGGTGCGTGCGGTGCGAACAACACCATGAGACCCACACCAACGCTACTGAGCCATACAGTGAGCGCTTTGGCAGAAGCCATGCGTATGCACGGTGCAGCCGATCAAGCGGTGTCGCGACACTTTCGTGAGCACCGTGCGTTGGGACAACAAGAACGCGCATTTATTGCTGAAACAGTGTTTGCTGTATTACGTCGTCGCCGCTCATTGGCGGCGATTGCTGGAAGCGAGTCACCACGTGCTTTAGTGTTGGCTGCGTTAATTCGCATTCACGGTTTTTCGGTGCGTGCGGTGGCTGATGTGGTCCGTGACAAAGAGCGCGATTTGCTCGAGCACATGCGCGCGGTTGATCTGTCGGTGCTACCGATGGCCGTGCAGCAAGATTTGCCAGATTGGTTATGGGATCGTCTGATCGCTGAACGAGGTGAAGCGGCTGCGCTGGCGATGGCACGCAGCATGCTCGATGCTGCACCGATGGATTTGCGTGTGAATACATTCAAGGCCGAGCGCAGCGCGGTGTTGGAAGAACTACTAACGCGGGGTATCGAAGCGATCGTCACGCCCTATGCACCCGACGGGATACGGCTGCAAGAAAAGCCTGCCATCAATCGCGACCCAGCCTATCTCGATGGTCGAATCGAAGTGCAAGATGAGGGCAGCCAGTTACTCGCGCAAATTGTGGCTGCGCGTCGCGGAGAAATGGTGGTCGATTTTTGTGCTGGTGCAGGGGGTAAAACGCTTGCCCTTGGCGCCATGATGCGCAATAGCGGTCGTTTGTATGCATTTGATGTTTCCGCAAAACGTTTGTCTGGTTTGGACCCACGCTTGGCGCGCTCTGGTTTGTCGAATGTGCATCCGATTGCGCTATCAACCGAAAATGATCTACGCGCAAAACGTTTATCCGGAAAAATTGATCGGGTGTTGGTCGATGCCCCTTGTTCGGGCTTTGGAACATTACGTCGGAATCCGGATTTAAAGTGGCGTTTTTCTGCGGCGGATGTCACGGCACTTGCTGAAAAACAAGCACGTATTTTGGCGGCTGCTTCGCGTTTACCTAAAGTGGGTGGACGATTGGTGTTTGCGACCTGTAGCGTGTTGCGCGAAGAGGGCGAGGATGTCGCTGAAAAATTTCTAGAGACACATCCAAGTTATCGTGCCCTATCGTGCGCAGATATTTTGGCGGCGCAACGCATCCCACTCGAGACTGGCGCATATTTGCGGCTCGACCCGCAGACCCATGGCTGCGATGGTTTTTTTGCGGCGGCCTTTGAGCGTATTGCCTAAAAAACCTGTGACGGCATCGGCCTGCGAGGGGCGATGACCGGTCTATGGGGTGTGTGATCTGTCGTGGGTTTGATCGTGATACGGTTCGCGCAGTTGTACGGGTGCACTGCGTTTTGCGCGCATGCGAATGTTGAGTAGCTCCACGCCCACTGAAAAAGCCATCGCAAAGTACACGTACCCTTTAGGTACGTTGTGTTCAAACCCTTCGGTAATTAACACCACACCGACGACCACTAAAAACGTGAGTGCCAGCATCTTGACGGTTGGGTGTTGCGATACAAACCGTCCAATAGCGCTGGCAAATAACATCATCAACAGCACCGAGGCAATGACCGCCGAAATCATGATGCGTACATCGCTGACCATACCGACAGCGGTGATGATCGAATCAAGCGAAAACACAATATCGATGACCATGATCTGCAAAATGACCGCGCCCATATTACTGGCAACCGCATCCGATTTTTCGCCTTCATTGCCCTCGAGTAACTGATGGATTTCGCTGGTGCTTTTCCAGATCAAAAATAATCCACCCAAGATTAAGATCAAATCCCGACCCGAGATTTCGTGTCCGAGTAGCGCAAACAATGGCGCCGTGAGTCCCATAATCCACGATAGGGCGACCAGCAATCCAATGCGCATAAACATCGCCATAAACAAACCAAGGCGGCGCGCAAACTCGCGCTGCGCGGCAGGCAATTTATCCACCAAAATCGAAATAAAAATAATGTTGTCGATTCCTAGCACCAATTCCAATGCAGTGAGGGTCAGAAACGCAATCCAAAATTGTGGGTCGGTGAGTAGAGTGAGCATAGGTGTCGGCGTAGTGATCTGAACAAAAAATATTCGTCTTATTTTGCTTGAGTCGTGTGTTCTTGCAAATAAAAATAAATGCGGGTGTACGCGTAAAACCCCCACCGCTAGAATGTGTACCGCGATTTAGTGTTGCGCTGCGATGATTGCCGTGACAAGGTCGCGTTATCCACGTGGTTATTGAGGAACGTATGGCACTTTCTCTGCAAGGTCTAATGGTTGAGTTTTTTGCGGATCTGCATGACCCGGTGGTCTTGTGGCAAATCGCTGTGCTCGGTCTGTGTTTTATCGGGGCGCTCGCGCTGTCGCGCGTGATTCCTTTACCCAACGGGGCGAGTGCATCGCGCGTACACCGCTTAGGCGCAGGAAGTGCACGGCGGGTGGTTTTCCCGCTGAGTGCGATGCTACTGCTGATCGTTGCGCGCATTATTTGTGCGCGTTACTTTCATGTGCATTTGTTGTCGATTGCGATTTCGTTATTGGGTTCCTTAGCGGGAATTCGTTTTGCCGTGTACTTGTTGCGTTTGGCATTCGCACCCAGCGGTGCATTGGCTGCGTCGGAACGATTGATCGCCACAGTGGTGTGGTTGATTGTTGCTTTACATCTCACCGGCTGGTTACCCGAAATTGAAGCGTCGCTGGATGCGCTGCGTTTTAGTATTGGGAAACAACACATCAGCGTGTTGACCATTTTGCAATCGGCTTTCTGGATTTTGCTCACCGTGCTGCTCGCGTTGTGGGCAGGTAGCGTGCTCGAAGATCGCTTGATGCGGGCAGAGGGTTTGCACTCAAGTTTGCGCGTGGTGTTGGCGCGTCTTGGTAAAGCGTTGTTGGTGGTGTCTGCCGTGTTGGTGGTGTTGCCTTTGGTGGGGATGGATCTCACCGTGTTGTCGGTGTTTGGTGGTGCACTGGGTGTTGGTTTGGGTCTGGGCTTACAAAAAATTGTGAGTAATTACGTATCTGGATTTATCGTGTTGTTGGACCGTTCGGTACGTTTGGGCGACTGGGTCACTGCTGGCGAGCATTACGGTGAAGTCAAACGTATTACGACGCGCTACACAGTGGTTCGTTCGGCTGCTGGCGTCGAAGCGATTATTCCAAACGATACCTTGGTGACATCAACGATTTTGAATCACACCTATGGCGATACACAGCAACGCTTGAATGCGAAAGTGTGTGTCGCGTATTCAAGCGATCTGCCGAAGGTGCTCGAACTACTGCGGAAAATCGCGTTGCGTCATCCGCGTGTGTTGCAATCGCCCGAGCCGTTACCGTTGGTGATGGCGTTGGGTGATAACGGCGTGGAGCTTGAATTAGCCTTTTGGATCGACGATCCGGAGCGTGGACGGCTGAATGTGGCCTCAGAAATCCATCTCGATATTCTGCGCGAATTTCGTGCCCAAGGTATCGAGATTCCCGCACCGCAGCGCGAAGTCTTCGTCCATCGATCGCCGCCTGTTTCTGCTATTTGATCTAGCGCAAGCAGTCAAGCGGGCCTTGGCTGCGTGGGATGGGGTTTCAAGTACAATGTGCGACGCATGTTCATTCTTAAGAAGATAGTGATCCGATGATTTTTTCTGGCGTCTTAGATTTGCCTTGGTGGGGCTTGGTATTGGTGGCCTTGGGTTTAACGCACATCACCATTGCTTCGGTGACTATTTTTTTGCATCGCCATCAAGCGCACCGCGCGTTGGATTTGCACGCGATTCCTTCACATTTCTTTCGTTTTTGGCTTTGGTTAACCACAGGGATGGTGACCAAAGAATGGGCGGCGATTCACCGCAAGCATCACGCGAAATGCGAGACCGCCGAAGATCCGCATAGCCCGCAAGTGTTGGGGATTCATCGCGTACTTTGGGGTGGGGTATTTCTTTACGTCAAAGAATCCCACAATCCTGACACCATGGTGCGTTATGGTCACGGCACCCCAGATGACTGGCTCGAAAAAAATATCTACTCGCGCTATCAATTCCTTGGATTAACCACCATGGGTGTGATCAACGTCATGCTGTTTGGCATCGTGCCGGGACTCATCATTCTCGCAACACAAATTGTTTGGATTCCGTTTTGGGCCGCGGGTGTGATTAACGGTCTGGGTCATTTTGTTGGTTATCGTAATTTTGATGCCGCGGATGCCAGCACCAACTTGCTACCCTGGGGTATTTTTATTGGTGGTGAGGAGTTGCATAACAACCATCACTCGCATGCCACTTCCGCCAAGCTTTCGGCCAAGTGGTATGAATTTGATATTGGCTGGCTGTATATCCGCGTGCTCGAGTCGCTGGGTCTTGCAACGGTGAAAAAAGTCG
>CAWUMP010000088.1:0-8729 GCA_963923385.1 uncultured bacterium
TGCATCGCCTCGGTAAGGCACATGATTTAGTTCAATGCCGGCGCGCGAAATAAACAAGCTTGAAGTGAGATGTGGCCCCGCCCCGACACCCGAAGATGCGTAACTCAGCGCTTGAGGTCGCGATTTTGCTAACGCCACAAATTCGGCAACATTACGTGCCGAAACATCTTTATGAACGACCAAAAAATAAGGCGCTTGCGCACACAAAGCGATGGCCCGAAAATCACGCGTTGGATCGTAGGGCAAATCTTTGCGAAAACTTGGCGCGATGACTTGCGCGCTCGACATCATATAGAGGGTGTAGCCATCCGTTGGCGCTTTTGCTGCCAGCTCTGCTGCAATCGCGCCAGCTGCACCAGTGCGGTTGTCCACAATAAAGCTTTGCTTCAACGATTCTGAAAGACGAGCGGCCAGCGCGCGAGCAACGATGTCATTGGCACCACCGGCTGGGTAACCAACCAAAATACGTACTGGTCGATCAGGCCAATCAGCCGCCAGCGCGGAATGAAACAAACCGCAGAAAAGTAACGCGTAAGAAAAAATAACGAAGCGAGCTCGCATTAGGTACCTCCGTTTGGATAACCATTCGAGCGTAAAAATTGCTGCAACAAGTTCAAGCAATGTGCGGCATAGCCGTCGCAAATGTTGTGACCAGCGGTATCCACCATAAATAGCTGTGAACCAGCAATCCGTTGTTGCATATCACGGTATGCACCGGCATGACCAATTTGTTCTTTACCCGCAGCAACAATCATGGTCGGGCAATGAATTTGACGGAGCTCTTCCATAAAATCATGGGTACACATATGACTAACAAAACGCTCAATAAACGCAGGATCATTCGACCCTGCTTGGTCTAAAAACCAATGTACCAACGCAGGGTCAGCAGTCGAATCAAAACGCTCATGAATTGTTTCAGCTAAAAAGTTACGCAAGCCTTTTTGCTTCACCAGCGGTAACCAAGTTAAGGCGTGGCTGTGCTTCAAGCCTGGCGTTGATCCGTAAAGTGCAAGCGTTTTAACGCGCGTTGGGTGCTGAATTGCAAACTGCTGCGACACATAACCACCTGCCGAGTTGCCAACCAAATGCACTTGCTTTACGCCCAGATGATCGAGTAACTCACGGGTATCGTTGACGAGATCTTGTAGTGAAAAAGGTTGATCAACTGACGGCTGATCAGAGGCGCCATGCCCACGTAACTCCATGCGGATGACCCGAAAATCCCGAGCCAAGGCAGGAACCCAGGCATACCAACGTTGGGCATTGCCCATCGCTGCGTGTAAAAGCAACAAGTACTCTGGTTCACGCCATGGGTCACAAAAATCATCTACCGTGTACGAAATATTTAAACCATCACGCGCCTGAAATTTATTCATCTTAGTCTCACATTGAATTCAAATTAAAAATCAATATTGAACGCGACGCATCAGATCGGGCACCGACGATCGTACTCACGTGCCGCTTGTTCCATGGTCATGAACTGCGCGCCTTCATCACTGAGTGTTTTGAATAACTTTTCAAGCGCTAACATGCGGTGCCCCCGACCAATTACAAAGGGGTGAAAGGTGTAATTTAAAATACCCCACGATTCGGTGGCCTTCATGTATAGAAAATCATTGATCCAATTTTCTAAAACTAAATTAGCGTTCATCAAGCCAGGCAATAGGGTTTGCTTGGTTCGTATAAATTCAAAGTGTGGATAATCATCTAAAGTCCAACTCACGGGCATCTCGATCAGCCGAGTGGGTTGTCCAAATATGGCAGGCTGCTCTAAGGTGATGACATCGCCTTGACGCACGCGATACGGGTGATGATCACTCCCCATCATGCTGCTGTCATACATAAAACCATGCTTAAGCAATAGCTCAACCGAATGAGGAGACAGATCCCAAGAGGGAGAACGATATCCACGCGCAAATTGTCCGGTGAGCTTTTTAATTTGTGCGTTAGCACGAACCAAACCCTCTTCTTCTTGCTCTCGCGTTAAGTCATTCGGCGGCACATGCGTCCAACCATGGTGACCGATTTCATGTCCCGCATCAAACACCGCACGACACTGATCTGGATAGGTTTCAAGCGTGTGACCTGGAATAAACCACGTCGAAGAAATCTTGTACTGAGCGAGTAACGCTAAAATTCGCGGTACGGCCATCGGGCCAAACTCTCCTCGAGAAATCGGTGTTGGGCTGGTCATGCCGCGCGAAATAAAACCGGACATTGCATCAAAATCAAAGCCAATCGTCACGATGCTGGTAGGCATATCTTTTCCTTTGAGATGACGTCAGTCTGCGGTGATTCGCGCGCGATCAATGACTTCGGTAAAACGACTCACGAGCATCTGATATTGTTTATTGTGTTCTTGCGGTGAGTTGGCAATCACCAAATAACCCAATGCAGCCAGCTTTTCAGAGTGCGATGGATTTTTCATCGCATCGACAAAGGCCTTGTGAATCAGTCCCAGCGTAGCGGGCGGCACACCGGTTGGGGCGTACAGCCCCCAATAACTATCGGCATCAAGATTTAAAACACCATGTTCCTCAAACGTTGGCACGTTGGGCATGGCGGGATTACGTTGTTTTCCGGTCACCGCAATGGCACGTAATCTTCCTGCATCAACGTGCGCCTTGGCTGTGCTGATGCCTGCAAATTGCATTTGCACCTGTCCAGCAAGTAAATCCGTCATTGCAGGCGCAGTTCCTTTGTACGGGATATGCACAATAAACACCTTGGTGATCTGCTTGAGCATTTCACCAGCCACATGCGTCGCCGCCCCCGATCCACCTGAAGCATAGTTGAGATAACCAGGCTTTGCGCGCGCCAAGGCGATCAAATCCGGGAGTGTTTTTGCCGGCACGCTTGGATGCACCACCAATAACACTGGTGCAGACGCCAGCATACTCACGCCTGTAAAAGCTTGCGTGGTGTCAAACGGTAGTTTGGATTTGAATAACCCAGGGTTGATTAAAAAAGCAGAGTCGGTTGCGAGTAACGTATACCCATCGGGTGAAGCTTTGCTCACCAACTCTGAACCAATCATCGAAGAGGCACCCGGGCGGTTATCAATGATGACCGGTTGACCCAAATTTGCCGAAACAGTCGGCGAGATGATTCTCAACAAATTATCGGTACCGCCGCCTTGTGTATAAGGGATAACGATACGGATTGGCTTATCAGGAAACGCTTGTGCGCTGACAGCGCTGGCGAGGCACAAAAAAATGTATAGCAAGTTCCTCATGATTGTTGTCTAGATATATTTAAACAATGACGCGCGCAACTCCAACGACTCATTCAAACCGCAGTTTGGTTTCACGCAAAAATTTGACCCACTTGTCATAATCCTTGCGTACCCATTGATCCAATTCTTGTGGTGTACTACCGATTGCCTCAACACCGGCTGCGTGTAATCGACGTAAGACTTCTGGGTCTGATAATGCAACAACAAATTCCCGATGTAATCGAGCGATGGCGGCCTCGGGTGTGCCGGCGGGGGCGAAAATTCCAATCCAACCGTAGGCTTCAAAACCAGGAAAACCGCTTTCAATCATCGTGGGTGTATTTGGAAGATCCGCAATTCGCTTATCGCCTGTCACTGCGAGGGCCTTCAGTTTTCCCGCTTGGATATGGCTACGCATCGACGCATACGACAGAAAACTATACGCAACCTCCCCCGTTAACATGGCTTGAATCGAAGGGCCACCACCTTTGTAGGGAATATGCGCCAATTCAATTTGCGCCAACTTGTGCAAATTCTCGGAGTGCAAGCGATTCGAACTTCCCGAACCGACTGATGCGTAATTTAATTTTCCTGGTTGACGTTTAGCTAAGCCGATAAATTCCTGCAAATTATTTGCTGGTAGCCCGCCCCAAGCGCCCATCACCAAAGGCAGTCTTGCGAGCAAAGTCACCGGTACAAAATCTTTAAACGTGTCGTAGGGCAAATCTTTCATCACCACCGGATTGATCGCGTGTGTATCCCAAGATAAAAAAAGCGTATGTCCATCTGCGGCTGCTTTTGCAACCGCGTTCGTTGCAATGACGCCTGACGCACCTGGCTTGTTATCCACTAGCACCGACTGCCCCAGTCGCTCGGTCAGCTTCGGTTGTAAGGTTCTAGCGACGATATCGCTACCTCCGCCGGGGGCAAATGGCACGACCAGCGTCACCGGTTTAGTTGGAAATGGTTGTGCGAGCGTACCGAATGATGCGTACGCAAATAAGGCGACCAACCCCAATGTAAAACGAATGCAGTGCTTATTCAATGTTGCGTGTCCTATTCATTTTTTGTCGAGTACAACGTTTATTTTTTTCTCGCTTGCGGAAACGTTGCTTCTAACAACGTGAGCGCCGCGCCAAACATGATCTTGGCTGCATAGCCAAGAGAAACAAACCGATACCCTGCAGCAATCGCTTGTTTGGCTGTCTCTGCGCTCGCGGTGTGCATTCCAGCGACGATGTTGTTTCTTCTCGCAGCATCTGCCACCAGAGGAATAGCCAACTCCACTTGCGGATGATTGGGGGTATATGAAGGCTTGGCACCCCATGACACGCCTAAATCATTTGGCCCAAGATAAATCATGTCTAAGCCTGGGGTGGCAGCGATGGATTCCAAGTTGTCCATGCCGCGTTTGGTTTCAATCAGTGCGATGCGCAAGATCTGCGTGGCGTACGCATCAAAGTAATCTGCACCACCGTACATGAGACCGCGAACCGGGCCCCAACTACGCGAGCCTCTGGGCGGGTAATCGCATGCTTGCACAAAGCGTACGCAGTCATCAGCGGTTTCAACGGTTGGGCAAATGACCCCATAGGCACCAGCATCTAACACATAGGCAATTTCAGCAGGATCATTTTGCGTGACGCGAACCATCGGGGCTCCACCACCAAGCGACAACGCCTGCAGCAAGGGCACCAACGTCGTGCGATCAATCAAACTGTGCTGCATGTCAATCGTAAAGGAGTCATACGGCAAGCGACCCAACGCCTCTACTGTCACTGGCCATCCAATATCGATCCAAAGATTAGAGGCCGCCTCACCGTGTTGCCATCGTGCACGAACAGGGTTGGGGCGCATGGGTTAGTAAACCGCTTCAGCCAATTGTTTTTCAGCACTCGCACGATCAACGGTTGGGGTGCCACGAATGGTCGTACGATAAAACTTACGCAATTGATCTAAGGGGTAATCTAAATTTCCACTGTGCCATACGCAGCGGTTTTCCCACATGATGGTGTCACCCACTTGCCAAACCTGATCCCATTGAAATTGTTTTTGAATGCACCAAGCAAACAGTTCATCGAGGAGCGCATCACTGTCAGCACGCGTCATCCCAAGAATGGCAATGGCGTGATAGGGATTTGCATAGACGGCTTTTTTTCCTGATTCGGGGTGCGTACGAATCACGGGATGCACCACATCGGGTAAGCGGTCTTTGGCGTCTGGTGTAATGCCTTGATTTAATCCCAAGCGCCCGCCATTACGAAAAGCTGCAAGCTTTCCATCCACTCGACGCTTGAGGTCTTCAGGCATGGTTTCCCATGCCAAATAAGCATTTAAGAAACTCGTGTTACCGCCTCGATCAGGAATGGCGACCGCGTGCAGTAATGTGGCTTTAGCTGGGCACCAGTCATAAGCCAGGTCTGAATGCCAACCCACGCCACGTTCAGCGCCGACTTTATCAAAGTTACCTTGCTCATCTTGGTTAATCATCAACACAACTTCAGGCGCATCGGGCAAACGATACTTCTTGGCGATATGCGGTTGCAGCTCACCAAATTGCCGACTGAAGTTGCAAAGTTGCTGAGGCGTCATCGGTGCTCCACGAAAGCGGATCACCAGACGCCGCAAGAACGCTTCATTCACCGCAGACAATTCGTCTTGTGTAAGCAAACGGGTCGGATCTAATCCGAGGACCTCACAACCGAGCGGCCCTTCAAGATCACGTATTTTTATTGTCATCGCCCCCTCCAGGAAGTCGCTACATGATGAACGCTTATTCTATTTTTCAGTGTAGTGCATCCTCTCTGACGACCTCAATCGATTGTTTGACTTGTTTCGAAAAGCCATCCGGCAATGAGGCATGAATAGCGACGCCTGGCGTTTACTCTTCCAATAGACTCCGCAACATCCAAGCCGTTTTCTCATGGATATCAATCCGCTGTGTAAGCACGTCTGCAGTGGGCTGATCGTCGGCTGCATCAACCACTGGAAATAGTTTGCGCGCAGTCTTGGCTGTGGCTTCTTGCGCTTTGACGAGGTGGCGAATCATGTCTTCAGCTTTAGGAACACCGTGCACCTCTTTAATCGAGGCTCGCTTGACGAATTCGCTGTACGTCCCTGGCGACGGAAAACCGAGTGCACGAATTCGTTCGGCAATCACATCCAGTGCAGCCCACTGCTCTGTGTACTGGGTCATAAACATGGTATGCAAGGTGTTGAACTGCGGCCCCTTCACATTCCAGTGAAAGTTATGGGTCATCATGTAAAGGGTGTAGCTATCGGCCAGAAAATTTGATAGCCCCTCGGCAATCTTTTTTCGATTGGATTCTGAAATACCGATATCGATATGCATCGGTTTAATTTTTTTGGTAGCCATGAATTTCTCCTGGTGATTGAATAAAGTGATGCGTGACAACTGGAAGATCAAACGAAGACTATCGTAGATCTACAAATAAGATGTACGCAAACACTTCAAATTAAGCAATCAATCCGGACGAATATTTGCTTGACGAATGACTCCCATCCAAGCACTGAAAATTTGCTTTACACCGCTGGTTTACGTTTATCTAGCAGGCGTTTAATTTTCGAGGTTTGAGAAGTGCCGGTGTAGGAATCGAGTTCGCCTCGAGCCACCGGCTGTACGGTCATACGCACACCGGTCACCTCTTTTAGACGCCGTTCTAAATTTTCTTTGACTGCCACGGCATCCGTCGCGAGATCGAGCAGCTCAACCATGACTGTCATTTCATCGCGCTGATCTTCACCCACACGGTCGACGATACAAAAAAACTCGCCATTCGATCGAGCATCTTCGGCAACGGCAACACCAACAGCTTCCGGAAACACATTGGCGCCACGCAACTTCACCATATTGTCGTTTCGACCAAAGATACGATCCAGTCGACGCAAGGTGCTACCACATGAACAGCCCGCTGGCATCAGGGCCGAAATATCATTGACGTTAAATCGAATCGATGGCGCGCCAGAGCGATATAAGGTGGTGATGTAAATCGTGCCTTTTTCTCCTTCAGGCAAGATTTTTCCGGTTTCTGGATCAGCCACTTCTAAGATGACAGCATCCTCCATGATGTGCATGCCATTTTGATGCACACACTCGCACGCCATCATGCCGCTTTCGTTGGTGCCGTACATGTCGTAACAGGGCGCGTTCCAAAGCGCTTCCATTTTGGCGCGATCTTCGATCCCGATATGCGAATGCAGTGCTCTTACGCCGAGCGTACGCGGGTCGATATTCAATTCATCGCGAGCCACAATCGCCATGTGACGTAAGTAGGCCGGAAACGAACAAATAATATCGATGCCCCAGTTTTTCATGATCTCGATTTGTCGACGTGTGGCGGTGGTGTTACCACCACCGGTCATGACTGGAATCGCACCGATGTACTTCCAAATCGTGTCGCGTAACGCAAAGCCACCATTCGATAGGCCTAAAGAAAGCGCCGCCAAGACCTTATCACCAGGACGCATGCCTTGCATGGCATATCGACGCGCACCAAGAATCGCCATCGTTTCTCGATCTTGCGGTGTGTACAGCATGGGTCTGGGCATACCGGTGGTGCCACCTGAGGTGTGCAACACCAGTGGTTGGGCGTTTTTACCCCCAATCTCAATTCCCATGAAATCGCCAAACGGCGGAAACGCTTCGATACTCTCACGCGTATCGTGCACCGTGTACGGTGGGATCTTGGTGATGTCATCCAAAGATCGAATGTCGCCGGGCTGCAATCCTGCTGCGGTCCAGCGTTTCTTAAAAAATGGGATCTCCCACCCACGTGCAATAAGTTTTAAAAAACGCTTTTCTTGTAAGGCGCGCAATGCAGGGCGCGGCATACGATAAACGCTTTGAAAAAACGCCGGTGGCGGTGGATATTCTTTTTCTAACGCATCAAAGTCGAGTGATTTTGAATAGCGAGGAAAATCTAACGTTTCATCAATGTTCATAGCAAGTTTGCGCGACGTCCGCCATCCACATGAAAAGTTGATCCAGTGATATAGCCACCGTAATCTGAAGTCAGTAAGGCAACTAAACCAGCAATATCGTCTGGCTGACCCAGACGCCCGATCGGCACTTGTTTAGCCAGCTCGGCTTGCTGTGCATCGAATACTTTGGCTAAGCGTCCGGTGACGATACGACCTGGGCAAATTGTGTTGACGGTAATATTTTTTTCGGCAACTTCTAGCGACAAGGTCTTGGCGTATCCAATCACGGCAGACCAGGTGGCTACCGATAATCCAAACTGCGGCATCGGTTGCAAGGTAGATAAGGCCGTGATGTTGACGATACGACCGCCACCGGCCTGAACCATGTGCGGAATCGCCCCACGCGTGAGCCGCACCACGCTCATCAGATTTTGTTGGACCGCTTTATCCCAAGCTTGATCATCAAAGTCCATCATAAAACCCAACGGCGGCGCGCCGTCGTTATTGATTAAGAAATCGATCCGACCAAAATGTGCTGCGGCCGAATCAACAATCCGCACACAATCGGCGGCCT
>CAWUMP010000089.1:0-8691 GCA_963923385.1 uncultured bacterium
TCATCCACTGGGGTGGGTGTGATCGTCGTCATTGCAGCTTTGGGTATCCACCCAGCACGCACTGCGTCGAGGATCTGACGCAGTTGGGTGCGTGTGGTGCTTCGTCCGTCGTCAATTAACATCCGACCATCTACTGCAACATAAAACTCACCCGTGATGCGCTCTTCAGTGTGTAGCGTCCAGATGAGTAACCGGTAATCACCGATGGCGGCCTCTGCAATGGGCGCGTTGCCGGGTTGCAGCCAGGTTGAAAAAAGTTTTTTAAATCCTTCTTCACCCACGCTCGCTTGAAAGCGCAACAGCTCTTCGTATCGACGTCGTGGCGCGTTGGATAAGGCCGCTGCTTCGGCAAGCTGTGCTTGTGCAAGATGTTGATGTAATAACCACGCGGTGTGGACGGCACGATCTGGCGCGAGCTTGGTAGTATCACTGGGCGGGGTTGCTTCTGCTTCGCTGAGTAGACGCCAGCCAAAATAAATCGGTTCGGCATTGATGCGCTCAAGCACACGTGCCGAAAATTCAGCAGGAAATCCCGCGGCATTGGGTCGTTGCGCTCGAAGGCTGGAGCTGACCAGACTCAGTGCAAAGACAACACACACAACAAAAAAATGTTTCCACCAAGGTGTGTGTGTCAATTTGAATAAGACCATCAGGCCGCTTGCGCTACCGGCGTGATCCGCGTTTGCCACTGGATCATGAGTTCGGCATGTTGGGTTTGGACGCGAGCCAAATGCTGCGCTTTGACATGACCAAAGCCGCGCACGCCATCGGGTAACGCAGCAATCTGGATGGCAAGCGCATGGGTTTCGGCACGTAAATTTTGCAAGATCAATGCAATATCGTTTTCGTAGGCGCGAATCAGTGCGCGCTCTGTCCGTCGTTCATCGGTGTAGCCAAACACATCAAACGCAGTTCCTCGCAAAAATTTTAAGCGTGCGAGCACATGAAACACGCCACGTACCCAAGGCCCGAAGGCATATTTTTTAGGTGCACCACCTTCTGCGGTTGGTCGACTGAGTAAAGGGGGGGCTAAGTGATACACCAATCGGTAATCGCCACTAAACATCGCCGCGATTTTTTTCTCGAAGCCTGTTTGTGTGTGTAAGCGTGCGACCTCGTATTCGTCTTTATAGGCGAGCAGCTTGGCGTAGCTGCGGGCGACTTGCTGCGTGAGTGCGTCGCCAAGTTGGAGTGTGGCTTCAGCAGCACGCACACGCTCAACCAAGCGGCGATAGCGTTCGGCGTAAGCCTGGTCTTGGTAAGCGTGTAAACGTTGCATCCGGTCGTTGATGCATTCATCCAGTGTGCGCGAAAACTGCGGTGTCAGTTCGACCACTTGTGCCGGTTGCGCTTGACGCTGTACCAGCGTTAAGTCAATGGCCGCGTGGCGTCCCCAATGCAAGCTTTGTCGATTAAATTCGATGGCCACATCATTGAGCTCAATTGCGCGTTCGATGGCTGCAGGTGTGAGTGGCAGCCAGCCTTTTTGTAGCGCGTAGCCGAGCATGAACATATTGGTGGCAATTGAATCCCCCATGAGCGCAGTCGCCATCTCTGCGGCGTTGACCATCTGCGCGTTATGGCAGTTCGTGCGAATGTCGTGTTGTAAGTCGCTGCCAGGCAACTGCCAGTCGGGGTTCTTTACAAACGCAGCGGTGGGTGCCGTGGTGGCATTGATGATGGCGTTGGTGTGTTCCGGTGACATGCGACTCAACGCATCGTGACTTGCTGAAACGACTAAGTCGCAACCAATCACTACATTGGCATCACCTAAGCCCAAGCGTGCTGCGTGCAGCGCTTCTGGCGTTCGTGCAATCTTGACGTGCGACATCACCGGGCCACCTTTTTGCGCGAGCCCAGACATATCGAGTACCGAGACGCCGTACCCCTCGAGATGTGCAGCCATCGCGAGAATTTGCCCGATGGTGATCACACCCGTACCGCCGATTCCTGTGATGAGTAAATTTTGTGGTGCAGTTAGTGCAGCCGGGGTTGGTTCGGGCAATGCAGGTAAGTGGGTGAGCTCGGCGCGTCGTGTGGCCGGTTGTCCTTTGTTGAATGTACCGCCCTCGACGGTCACAAAGCTTGGACAAAATCCTTTCACGCACGAAAAATCTTTGTTGCACGTGGATTGATTAATGCGCCGCTTGCGACCTAACTCGGTTTCGACTGGCTCCACCGATAAGCAATTTGATTGTGTCGAGCAATCGCCACAACCTTCGCATACCTCAGTGTGAATCACCGCACGTTTGGCTGGATCGGGATAGGCGTTGCGTTTACGCCGCCGGCGTTTTTCTGAGGCACAAGTTTGATCGTAAATAATCGCGGATACACCGCGTACGTCGCGCAGTTCGCGTTGGACTGCATCGAGTTCATCGCGATGACGAATCGTCACACCGTCCGCCCAATTGGTGTTTGCCGGATATTTGTCTGGTTCGTCAGTGACCACGACGACCGGGTGCACACCTTCGGCGGCGATTTGCCGCGAGATCATGGCCGGATCTAGTGGGCCATCATGATGCTGTCCACCGGTCATCGCGACTGCGTCGTTGAAAAGAATTTTGTAGGTCATGTTGACCTTGGCGGCACATGCAGCACGAATCGCCATCAACCCCGAATGAAAGTACGTCCCGTCGCCAATATTGGCGAAGATGTGCTCGGTGTTACAAAATCCAGACTGACCAATCCAAGTCGCGCCCTCTCCTCCCATGTGCGTGAAGGTAGAGGTGTTGCGATCCATCCAAAGCGCCATGTAGTGACACCCAATGCCGGCCGTGGCGCGGCTGCCTTCAGGCACACGCGTTGAAGTGTTATGCGGACAGCCAGAACAAAAGTACGGTTGACGCACACTTTCAACGCGCGGCTTTGACAATGCTTTTTCGCGTGCATCCAAAAACGCTAAACGTGCGCGGTAACCATCCCCAAGCAAGTGGTCGATACCGAGCTTGGCGAAACGCTGTGCCAGCGCGCGTGCCACGATGGTTGGCGATTGTTCATACTGCGCAGGCAGTAACCAATGTCCGGCGGGTTGACCGTTGGCGATCGACCACTCACCGTTATCCGCAAATTTTCCAACCACCCGCGGAGCGCGCTCGCTGACTTTCCAGTTATACAGTTCTTCTTTAATTTGATGTTCGATGAGCTGGCGTTTTTCTTCCACTACGAAAATTTCTTCTAGGCCTGCAGCGAAGCGGCGTAACCCTTGTGGCTCGAGTGGCCAGGGCATTGCCACTTTGTAAACGCGTAATCCAATCTGCGCGGCAACTTCTTGATCGATGCCTAGATCCGCCAACGCTTGCATCGTGTCGCCAAAACTTTTTCCGGTGGTCACAATGCCAAATCGCGCACGAGGTGCGTCCCAAACAATTCGGTCGAGTTGATTGGCACGCACATAAGCGAGTGCAGCGTAGATTTTATAGTCGAGTAAACGCGCTTCTTGTTCAAGGATGCCGTCGGGCCAACGGATATTGAGCCCGCCTTGCGGCAACACAAAATCGCTGGGCAATTGAATTTGCACACGTTGTGGATCGATATTGACCGAGGCGCCTGATTCGACCACGTCGGTGACGCATTTCATTCCAATCCAACAGCCCGAATAGCGACTCATGGCAAATCCATGCAAGCCAAAGTCGATGTATTCCTGCACGCTCGATGGATTGAGGATGGGGATCATGCAGGCTTTTAAAATGAGTTCACTTTGATGTGCCAAGGTGGAGGACTTGGCCGCATGATCATCGCCGGCAAGCACCAACACGCCACCATGTCGAGCGCTACCCGCAGCATTGGCATGTTTAAACACATCGCCGCAGCGATCAACGCCCGGGCCTTTGCCGTACCACATTGCAAACACGCCATCGTAGTTGGCATCGGCAAATAAATGGCTTTGTTGCGTACCCCAAATCGCCGTGGCCGCGAGGTCTTCGTTGACGCCAGGGTGAAATCGAATGTGCTGTTGGGCAAGAAATTTTTTTGCGCGTACGAGCGATTGATCTAACGCGCCCAGCGGCGATCCACGGTAACCCGAGATATAGCCGGCGGTGTTTAATCCGCTGGCCGAGTCACGCTGTCGTTGCAACATGGGCAAGCGCACCAGCGCTTGAGTGCCGGTCAAAAAAACACGACCCGATGCAACCGTGTATTTGTCATCGAGCGAGGCCTGAGCCAGCGTGTTGGCGGCAAGCGGGGCATTCATGCGAGGTCTCCGAGAGAGCGTTGCGGCAAAGCTTTAGATGCCGCGACGTTTGGGGGCGCTGAAAAGCGTGATGCTGAAGTATAAAGATTCATGGCCGCGCGCGACGATTCTCAGCTACGTTGCGCGACCTGCCTTGTTTGTGCGCCGTTCAGGTTGATCCCAGTAGGGCTCGGGCCCAAAGGACTCGACAAGAAACTCAATAAAGGCGCGCGTCTTGGCCGGTAGATGACGTCGATGGGGGTACACCGCGTAAATCGCCACATCGCTATCAAAGGTATAGCCCGGGCATAGCGCAACCAGCGAACCATCTTCAAGATGACGGCGCACGTCCCAAGTGGATTTCAATGCAATGCCTAAGCCAGCCAAGGCCCATTCGCGTAGCACTTCCCAGTTATCGCATGCATAGTGACCAGTGACACGCACGGTACCGCGCTTCCCAACCGGGCTACGAAATTCCCACGTCTGCGATAAGCCGTTTTCCCACGCTGGTAATAAGCACTCGTGCCCCACCAGTTCTGCTGGATGCGTGGGCGTACCACAGCGCTTGAGATAAGCGGGACTGGCACAAATCACCCGACGATTCGGTGCAAGCTTGCGCGCGGCGAAGGACGAGTTTTCGAGTTGCGCAATGCGAATCGCCACATCAAATCCTTCTTCAACCATGTTCATACCGCGATCAGACAAGCTCACGGCCATTTGCACCTTGGGATAGCGTTGGGCGAACTGAGGAATCAATGGCGCAATGTGTTGGTTACCAAATGCAGCCGACATCGCGACACGCAACAGGCCTTGTGGTTCTGCCACATGGGCAGACACAGCGTCATCGGCCTCTTCAACGGCGCTGAGGATGCGCTGACAGGCTTCGTGGTACCGAGCCCCTTCGTCGGTGAGGGCGATGCGACGGGTGGTGCGATTCAGTAAGCGCACGCCAAGGCGCGATTCAAGCGCCGCCAAACGCCGGCTGACCACGGCGGTCGAGAGTCCCAATTCGCGCGCAGCCGCCGACAAGCTGCCAGCGCTCACGACACGCGAGAAAACGGTCATTTCATAGAGATTGTCGGCCATCTGTGGTTGGGAGCGGGTTCCCTGAGTGGATACGGATAACGATTCGGATTGTTGCTTCAGACGCAAATATATTTCTTAGCTAGCGAATATTCTCAATTGTTTCACAAAGACTTATATTGTCGCATCGCAGCAAATCAAATTATCTTCAAGCGGAGAAACTCGATGAATACCTCAACGATTCAAGTCATTGAAACAGAAATGCCAACTGTTGCACCGCGGGATCCGCGCATTGCTCGATTGGTTCTTGAAGCCAAGGCGCAGCGGGCGGTTTATCTGGGCAATTTTCTGAGCCACCGTCTTGCTGATCTACGCTGGGTTGCTCGGGCCACTCGTCTGGTTGCTCAGCAGTGCACCCTTGCGCGCGTTGGCCTCGATCGCCTGCATTCAGCCTAAGTTAGCCGCGTAGCCAATCGCGTAGCGTGGCGGCGCAGGCTGCGGGTTGTTCGAGCATCGGCAGATGCCCGCAATCGGCGATGACCTTAAACTGCGCGTTTTTAATCGCGTTGGCCATGAACGTGTGTTGCGCAAGTGGGGTCAGCGCGTCTTGCTCGCCGCACAGGATGAGCGTTGGGCACTGAATGTCCGCCAAGAATGGCTCGCTGTTGGTGCGACTTAAGATTGCTTGTTGTTGACGTAAGAATCCGGCAATGCCGATCTCACGCGCCATGTCTTTGACTAACGCCACGCTGCACGCGTCACGCAACCCAGTTCGATGCATCAGCATGGGTAAAAGACGATCGGTCACGCCAACAAAGCGACCCTGACTCGCTAACTCAATCAATCCTAAGCGTCGCGCTCGAACGGCTTCGCTATCACCGCCCGCTTGCGTTGAAATGAGCGCCAGTCGTTGCACGCGTTGTGGTGCTTGACGCATGAGTTCAAGCGCAACGTAGCCACCCATCGAATGACCCGCAAGACAAAACTGTGGCGCCTGCACATGTTGCAATACGCGCGCAGCCATCGCCGAGATGCTGTCGTCTTGGCTCAGATCGGCAATCACACATTGCGCAACGTCCGCCAGCGCTTCGGTTTGCGTCTGCCAGATCCGGCCATCGCACAACAAACCGGGCAATAAAACAAGCGTCGGCGTGTTCAGGCGATGGACTTCCACATGTCGATATCGCGACGCGCAGTCCAGATGCGTGGATGTGAAATACCGCTGGCTTCGTCGTATGCACGCGAGACATCAAACGGCATGCAGTGTTCGTAGATCGGATAACGACCGTAAGTTGGATCAAGACGTTTGCGTGTGGCGCTATAAACGTCTTTGAGTGATTTGCCTGAACGCACGCCGCTGCGTGCACAGGCAAGGAGTCGTTGCACGAAGGTTTGCGTAAAGCGAATCGCTTTTAAAGATTGCGCAGCAGTTTTTAGCGCAGGGCCGCGGCCAGGAACAAGCGCGCGGGGCTTGAGTGCACGCAAACGATCGAGCGTGGCTGGCCAATCAGAAAGATGCGCATCCCCTGTGTAGATACCAGCGTTGTACTCAACTAAATCACCAGCAAACATCACTTTTTGCTTGGGGATCCAAACAATCGTATCGCCTGCTGTATGGCCGCGTCCGGCATGAATAATCTGCACCTCGAGTTTACCCATCATGATGGTGATGCGATCGTGGAAGACTAAGCTGGGCCAGGTTAATCCAGGGATCGATGCTTGTCCGCGAAACAAGCGCGGAAAGCGTCCGATCTCACTGGCCATGTCTTGTTTGCCACGTTCGCGAATCAGCTCGAGGGTGGCGTCGCTGGCAATAATTTGCTGTGCTTTGTAAGCCGATGCGCCTAAGACGCGCACCGCGTGATAGTGCGAGAGCACGACGTATTGAATGGGCTTACGCGTCACTTTGCGAATATGCCGAATCACTTCGCGTGCCATGCGTGGTGTGGCTTGTGCATCGATCACCATCACGCTGTCATCACCAATGATGACCCCAGTGTTTGGATCGCCTTCTGCAGTAAACGCCCACGCATTGGCGGAGAGTTGTTCGAAGCGTGTTTTCTTGGGCGTTAGATCGGCCTGTGATGCAAAACTTTGCGCCATGCGTATTCCCCGATGAATCAATGACTAGAAGATCGAAATCTTACGCTAGTCATTGCTCCACGGGGATGCTGACGCTTACGTGGCGACCGGCTGGATTTGTTCTAGGCGGTAGCCGTAGTGATACACGGGGACAACGCGGAAACCTGTTTCAGGGCGCAGGTCGAGTTTTTTACGTACCTGACTCACATGCGTGTCGACGGTCCGCGTGGCCAGGTCACCGGTTTGTCCCCAAACTGATTCACGCAAGTGCCCACGAGAAAGCAGTCGACCCATATTTTTAAACAACACGACGGCCAGTTGAAATTCTTTAGGCGTGAGCTCAAGCAGCGTGCCGTTACGGCGGAGTTCGTTGCGTTGCAGATCGAATTCAAACGGTGCGATTTGCAGGGATTTTTCTTCCTGTTGTGGGTAGGCGCGACGTAGCAATGACTCCACGCGTGCAATGAGCTCTTGGCGGCGCGCCGGTTTGACCATGTAATCATCAGCGCCGCTTTCAAGTGCATAGACAATATCTTCTTCAGCGTCGCGCATGGTGACAAAAAGAATTGGGATGACGCGCGAAACGTTTTCGCGAATCCAGCGCAGAACCTCGGTCCCGCTGATGTCGGGCACCTGCCAGTCAAGCAGATATAAATCAAAACTTTCGCGGCCGGCGTAACGCATGGCCTCGCGCCCATTTACAAAAGCGTGTACATCATGACCCGCGTCAGATAGCCAGCGTTGCAGCAAGGCGCGTTGATCGGGATCGTCTTCAAGCATGGCAATACGCACGGTGACCTCGTCCTGTGGTTGTTCAAAAAAGCGCTGGCTTTGTGTTTCTATCGCTGCGCCCGAAGACGCTGTTGTTGGTGTGACGCAACCGCTTGGCATCACACTCGGACTCGACAAGACCTCCGAGAAAGCGCCAAAGGGCGGTGAGTTCGATGACTGCGGTTAGGCGACAACGCAAAGAAACAGCCCGGGATAACCAGAGCGTTTTAAAGCTTGCCGATCATATGTCCGAATTTCTAGCCGTAACCCCGATTACCGAACAATCAGTTACCAAAATCAGGTTATTTATTGCAAAAATGGTATTTTTATTAAATGTAAGTGATTGCTTCATTCGCCTAGTTTTGGCTGAGGAGCGGTATGGTTGGCTGATCGGACTGGTTTGGGCTGGGGTGAATGGTCTTTCTTGACTAAGCGTCGGAATTCCAACATAATTTTGGGTTCCGCCGGAGGGGTGCCCGAGTGGTTAAAGGGGGCAGACTGTAAATCTGTTGGCCTTGCGCCTACGTTGGTTCGAATCCAACCTTCTCCACCAAGACTCCAGCGTGTATGGGGAATAAACAGCTCGAATCGGGCGGGTGTAGCTCAATGGTAGAGCAGAAGCCTTCCAAGCTTACGACGAGGGT
>CAWUMP010000090.1:0-8660 GCA_963923385.1 uncultured bacterium
GTCCTGCATAGCGTGCAATCGCTGTATCGAGTGCGTGGGTTTCAATCAGGTGAGCAGGCGTGCGCGGTGCATAGTGGCTCGCGAGTGCGCCAGAAACGCGTGGTGTGTGATTGCGACCTGCGTGCGTGGTGCTGGTTTGCTGCGCCAAGGCCCCGCGCGCCGAGGACGTGGCAGGCTGGGCAATCAAGGGGGGGATTTTTTTGAGCGCCTGCGCGATTTGTGCTTCGGTAATCAGTCCTGGGCGCAGCACCACCGGCACAGCGCGCGTGCAATCGACAATGGTTGATTCAATACCAACATCGCACGCCCCGCCCTCCAACACACACGAGACATCTGCACCCAAATCATCGCGCACGTGTTGCGCAGTGGTCGGTGAGATTCGACCAAACCGATTCGCTGAAGGCGCCGCAATACCGAACGCTGGCATGCGTGATAAATCTTGATCGAACGCGCGCAGTAACTGCTGCGCGATTGGATGTGAAGGCACACGTAATCCAACACTGTCTTGTGCACCCGTCACCGCATCCAGCACATGCGCTGCACGCGGCAGCAATAACGTTAACGGCCCAGGCCAAAAAGTTTGCGCAAGAACGCGTGCACTTTCTGGCACGACGCGCGCCCAAGTAAACGCACGCGCTGCGCTTGCAAAATGCACAATCACAGGGTGTGCGCTGGGTCGCGCTTTAACCGCATACAAATGTGCCAATGCCGAAGCAT
This sequence comes from uncultured bacterium, assembly GCA_963923385.1. Taxonomy (GTDB): domain Bacteria; phylum Pseudomonadota; class Gammaproteobacteria; order Burkholderiales; family SG8-39; genus SZAS-79. Next base: position 718 of record CAWUMP010000090.1, read on the forward strand.
TGGATGCATCCGCTCCCAAGCCGTACACCGTTTCGGTAGGAAAAGCGACCAATTCACCATCGCCGAGTGCGCGCGAGGCCGCGGCAATCGTGGTCGCTGATTCAGTCACGCCCGATGCCTAACGCCGTACGTAATTGCATGGCGCGCGAAAGCGCTGCATCTAACGACGCATCAAGTACAGTGAGGTGTCCCATTTTTCGCCCTGGACGTGGTGCAGCTTTGCCATACAGATGTAGCACCGCGCCTTGCGTGGCCAACACCTGCGCCCAATCGGGTGAAGCCGCGGTAGGCCAAATATCACCTAACAAATTCACCATCACCGCGGGCGACAGTAATTGCGGCTGCGCCAGCGGCAAGGCACACAAGGCTCGCACTTGCTGTTCAAACTGATCAACGGCACATGCATCGATCGTGTAGTGACCGCTATTGTGTGGACGTGGTGCAATTTCGTTGAGCAGTAAGCGCCCATTCGACACAAAAAATTCAACCCCTAAAGTGCCGACATAAGAAAGTTGCGCAGCGATTGTGGCGGCGATTTGCACCGCCTGTGTAGTCAATGCAGATGAAATACGCGCAGGTACCATCGACACATCAAGAATGCCGTGGGTGTGTTGATTTTCGGCCACCGGAAAGGCGCACACCGACCCATCCACACCGCGCGTGAGGACCACCGACACTTCTAAATCCAGCGGCACCAAGGCCTCAAGCACACAGGGCACTTGATCAAAAGACTGCCACGCGGCGAGCGCTGCCGCACGATCAGCGACACGCGCTTGACCTTTACCGTCATAACCAAATCGCGCACGCTTCAAAATACCCGGAAACGCATCGGCGGTTTGCAAATCTGCGGCCGTTCGAATGACCTGAAACGCCCCCATCGGCAAACCGTGTGCGCGGAAAAAATTTTTTTCGCGCACGCGATCTTGTGCGATGGCCACACTCTCGGCGTTGGGTGCCACGCGCACACGCTGCGCTAACCATGACAAGGTATCCGCAGGCACGTTTTCAAATTCCGTGCTGACTGCTACGCAGGTGCGCGATAACGTTTCTAAGGCCTGCGCATCACTGTAGTCAGCCACCAAATGATCATCTGCCATTTGTCCGGCTGGGCTGTCGGCATCTGGATCCAACACGGTCACGGCATAACCTAAGCGACGTGCTGCCAACACAAAGTAACGCCCTAATTGGCCGCCACCCAACATCCCAAGACGCGCAGGCGGCAAAATTTTCGCGCTGTGATTCACGGTCATGAACGTCCGCGCTTCACAAACATCAAATCAAACCAAGCCATGACAAAAAATTAGGGCTGGTTCGGCAAACGCATTGCGGCCACACGCTTCGCTTCGGCTTTGCGATACGCCTCTAAACGCGCAGCCAGTCGCGCATTATTTGCCGCTAACAATGCGACGGCAAAGAGGCCTGCATTGGCCGCACCCGCCGCACCAATCGCAAAGGTGGCCACAGGAATGCCTTTGGGCATTTGTACGATGGAGAGCAACGAGTCTTGACCCGATAAATGACGACTGGCCACCGGCACACCCAACACAGGCACGGTGGTTTTTGCCGCTAACATCCCAGGTAAATGCGCGGCGCCTCCTGCACCAGCGATGATGGCGCGCAAACCACGCCGACGCGCGCTTTCAGCGTAGGCAAACATTACATCCGGCGTGCGGTGTGCGGAAACCACTTTGGCTTCGTAGGCCACATCAAACTGCGCCAGTATCTCGCAGGCGTTACGCATGGTCTCCCAATCACTGTCTGAGCCCATCACAACACCGATCACTGGTTTGGTTGCCATGAAAAAACTCCTGCGTTAATCCAAACGTTGGCCGGTCAAGCGCTCAAGCGCATCGCGGTATTTGTCGGCCGTACGTGACACTACTTGGTCAGGCAAGTGCGGCGCGGGTGCACGCTTATCCCAATCGAGCGTTTCTAAATAATCGCGCACAAATTGCTTGTCATACGAAGGGGGGCTGATCCCCACTTGATATTGCTCAGCTGGCCAAAAGCGCGAAGAATCTGCCGTGAGAATTTCGTCAATCAACACCAACTCGCCTGCCGCGTCTAAGCCAAATTCAAACTTGGTGTCGGCGATGATGATGCCGCGTGTTTCGGCGTATTCAGCCGCCTCGGTATACAGCTGCAAACTCAATTCGCGCACTTTACTTGCGATTTTTTCACCAACGATTTCACTCATGCGCGCATACGAAATATTTTCATCGTGCTCGCCCTTCTCAGCTTTCGTTGCAGGCGTGAAGATGGGTTGCGGTAATTGTTCGGCTTGTTGCAAGCCCGCAGGTAAGCTGATACCGCACACGGCACCAGTGGCTTGATAATCTTTCCAACCCGAACCAATCAAATAACCACGTACCACGGCTTCGACTGGCAACGGCGTGAGTTTTTTGACGACGATCGCGCGTCCGCGCACTTGAGCTTTTTCGTTCGCGCCTGAGACCACGCTTTCCGGATCCACCGCAGTTAAATGATTGGGCACGATGTGCGCTAATCGGGCAAACCAAAAATTCGCCATCGCAGTGAGCACACGTCCTTTGTCAGGAATGGGCTCGTTCATGATCACATCAAACGCCGACAAGCGATCTGTGGTGACGATCAGCATGCGCTTATCACCCAAGGCATAGATGTCGCGCACCTTGCCGCGACCCAGTAGCGGCAAGCTTTGTAACGAAGATTCATATAGCGGTTTTGCGCTCACCAGAGATTTACCTTAGAGATGCATCAGAAAAAAATTTGTCCCACACGCGGGCATGTGTCTTGTTCGCTCACGTGTGTCTTGTTCGCTGGGGTGTGAGGTGTACTCAGGCGTGTTGCTCGTGCGCTTTGGTCCATTGTCCGGCAGCAGCCAATCCATTCATGTGGGCGCGATGGGCAAACGCTTTTTGCGCAGCGGCGTAATTGGCCGCCTGACCACTCCACGTTTTGAGCGCAGTGTTTTGCAACGCGCGTGAATACGAAAAGGTGAGCGGCCATGGCGCGCCCAAACGATTCATCGCATCCAAATGCGCAGTCGCTGCTAAATCGGTTTGACCACCCGACAAAAACACCACGCCAGGTAATGCTGCAGGGACCGTACGCTTCAATACTCGCAAGGTGCGTTCGGCAACTTCATCGACACCCGCTTGGCGTTTGCACTCTTTGCCCGAGACCACCATGCTCGCTTTCAAAATGGTGTGCTCCATCGATACGTTGTAAGCAGACAGGGCAGCAAACGTACCGCGTAGCGTGGCTTCAGTGACTTCTTCGCAACGCTCAATGGTGTGATCACCGTCAAGCAACACTTCAGGTTCAATCATCGGCACGATATTCGCAGCCTGACAGATGGCGGCATAACGCGCCAAGGCATGGGCGTTGGCGTAAATACAAGCATGGGTCGGGATGTGCGCACCAATCGTAATCACCGCGCGCCACTTGGCAAACCGTGCACCTTGCTTGAAATAGGCGTGCATGCGCGCAGCCAATCCATCCAAGCCCTCGGTGACTTTTTCGCCTGCGGGGGCCAGCGGCAAATCGACGGTGCCTTTATCTACCTTAATGCCGGGTACGATGCCCATTTTGTCGAGCATCTGCGGAAACGGCACGCCGGCATCATTTTTTTGCCCCAAAGTTTCCTCATGCAAGATCACGCCCGAGATATATTTTTCTGCGCCCGGCGTTGAAAACAATAAGCCGCGATAGGTGCGACGATTTTCTTCAGTGCATGGCACGTTGACGGATTGGAAACGTTTTTCGCAAGTCCCTGCCGACTCATCGGCAGCCAAAACCCCTTTACCGGTAGCTACCATGGCTTGGGCGGTACGGGAAAGCAGTGCGTGATCCATGCGACATTCCTTAAACAAGACAGCGGGGCGCAGCACAACGGCAAACGCACCCGCAAGGTTGGCGGGAGACGGCGATTTTACCTGCTTCCATCCCATCACACCGCGCCGCTTGTGCAACCGGCGACAGCAAGCCAGCTAGCGTAAAGTAACGAACTTGTCATTTCGATCGCGCATTCAATGAACCCCACCTTACGTACGCTCGCTTGCGCCTTTTTTTGTCTGCTTGTTGCCGCGCCCTTACGCGCGCAACCCTACCCCGCCAAACCGGTGCGCATCGTCGTGCCGTTTGCGCCTGGCGGTGGTTCAGACTTTATTGGACGCTTCATCGCGCAAAAACTTAGCGAACGCTTGGGTCAGCAGTTTGTCGTCGATAACCGGCCCGGCGCGGGCGGTAATTTGGGTGCAGAAATGGCGATCAAATCGGCGGGCGATGGCTACACCCTGTTACTCATTGCGGGCAGTTACACCGCCAATCCGAGCTTGTATAAGGTGGGCTTCGACCCAATCAACGATATTTTCCCAATCATCCAGCTCTCGCAAGGCCCCTTTGTGGTGGCGGTGCATCCTGGCGTGCCGGCAAAAAACTTGCGCGACCTGCTTGAGCTAGCGCGCAAACAGCCGGACAAACTCAGCTACGCTTCAGCCGGTCAAGGCAGCATCACGCATTTAGCCAGTGAGTTGTTTTTGGACATGGCGCAGTTACGTATCGTGCATGTTCCCTACAAAGGCACCGGACCCGCCTTAAATGATGCCATTGCGGGTAACGTGCAACTATTGTTTGGCAGCGTGGCCACCACCTTGCAGCACATCAAATCGGGGCGACTGCGCGGATTGGCCGTGACCACCGCCAAACGCATCCCCGCCGCTCCCGAGCTACCGACCGTGGCCGAGGCCGGTGTACCAGGCTACGAGGTGGTGCTCTGGCATGGGTTGGTCGCGCCCAAAGGCACCCCCAAAGCGGTGGTGGACAAATTAAATCTCGAGGCCACCCAGATCCTTAAAACGCAAGCGCTCGCTGAGCTATTGGCCGCGGATGGCGTCGCCCCCGCCGGCGGCACGCCAGAGCAATTTCGCAGCACCATCAAGTCGGATATCGAACGCTGGCAGCGACTGGTCCAAAAAGCCGGCATCAAAGCCGAATAAACGCGGCCGACACAACGCCGGACCCGATCTGGGCGATAATGTCTCCTCTTGCAGCGACGTTTGAGCGCCCCAATGTTGAGACGCGGCTGGCGTGCATACGGCCCGCACCCCCGCAGCGAATCATCTTCTGCAAACGCTACTACTTGCTGCTTGCTACTGCTGTAACTTCTGCTAATTCTGCTGATATGACCTCTGGATGCCCTCAATAATGATTCGGATCGAACACCTGACCAAATCGTTTGGCCGCAAAGTGGCCGTCGACGATCTGTCCTTCTCGGTTGAGCGCGGTGAAGTGCTCGGTTTTCTGGGGCCGAACGGCGCCGGTAAATCCACCACCATGCGCATGATCACCGGGTTCTTGCCCCCCACAGCTGGCCAAATCTCGGTAGGTGGTCACGATGTGGTGAGCGCCGCCCTGCAAGCCAAGCGGCTGATCGGCTATCTGCCAGAAAATGCAGCCTCCTACCCCGACATGTCGGTGCAAGGTTTTCTTGGCTTTGTCGCCGAGTTGCGCGGCCTGTCGGGCAGCGCGCGCAAAAAAGCTGTGCATCGTGTCGTGGAGCTGTGTTTTCTTGACAGTGTGCTCGATCAACAAATCGACACGCTCTCCAAAGGTTATCGCCACCGCACGTGTCTTGCGCAATCCCTGATTCATGATCCAGATGTGTTGATCATGGATGAACCGACCGACGGTCTAGATCCCAATCAAAAACACGAGGTGCGAAATCTCATTCGTGAAATGGGGCGCACCAAGGCGGTCATTTTTTCGACGCACATTTTGGAAGAGGTGGATGCCGCTTGTAGTCGAGCCATCATCATCGATCGCGGTCGCATTGTGGCCAATGGCACGCCGGCTGAGCTCAAGGCCTTATCGCAATTTGCAGGTGCGGTGACCTTACGTGTGTCTGGTTTAGGCGCCGATGCGGTGCGCGAGCGCTTATCGCGTCTGCCTGAAGCGGCGCGTGCAGAGGTGACAGATGCCGGCGTGCGTGTGTTTCCGCAGCAGGCCGCAGCTGGCATGCCACTGGCACGCGCGGTGATGGAACTCGCCACCCGCGAAGCTTGGCAAGTCGAGCACTTGCATACCGACGAAGGTCAACTCGATGAAGTATTCCGTCGCATTACGCTGCCCGACACGGTGAAGAAATCATGAGTCGCCCAACTTTGCATCACACCCACGCCCTCGACAATATTTTCGCGATCGCGAAACGTGAACTCGTGTCGTACTTTACGTCGCCAGTCGCGTATGTATTTTTGGTGATCTTTTTATTACTCGCCGGATTTTTTACGTTCACGGTCGGTAATTTTTTTGAACGTGGCGAAGCCAGTCTGGCGGCGTTTTTTTCTTGGCACCCATGGTTGTATTTAGTGTTGGTGCCAGCCGTTGGTATGCGCTTATGGTCAGAAGAACGACGCTCGGGCACCATGGAATTATTGCTCACCATGCCACTCAACCCTTGGGAAGCCATCGTGGCAAAATTTTTAGCCTCGTGGATTTTTCTGGCGATTGGCTTGGCGCTCACGTTTCCGATTGTGCTCACGGTGAACTTGTTGGGCGAGCCGGATAACGGTCAACTCATTGCTGGATACATTGGCAGCTTGTTGCTCTCGGGGGCCTATCTCGCCCTCACTTGCATGACTTCAGCGCTAACCCGCAATCAAGTGATCGCGTTTATTTTGTCTGTGGTGCTGTGCCTGTTTTTAATTTTGGCCGGCTTTAATCCAGTGACTGATTTACTCACGCGTTGGGCCAACCCTGCCGTGGTTGAAGTGGTGGCTGCATTTTCCGTGGTCACGCACTTTGATGGCTTTCAAAAAGGTGTGATTGATTCACGCGATTTGCTGTTCTTCCTGTCAGTGATTGGATTTGCGTTATTCGCCACTTCAGTCATCTTGCGTAACCATCGTGCCGGTTGAAACTGCCATGAAGAAATACGAAAACTACTTGTACTCCGTTGCTGGTCTGGCCGTATTGTTTGTGTTGTTGGTGGCGTTTAATTACCTCGCCACCGGACCGGCGCTGCGCGCTGACCTCACTGACGGTGATCTCTACACGCTGTCAGATGGCAGTAAAAAAATTCTGCGTAAGCTCGATGGTCCGGTGAAAGTGCGTTTGTACATTTCGCAAGGCGACAACGCGATGCCCGTGCAACTACGTAGCTTCGCCCAGCGCGTGGATGATTTGGTCCGCGAATTAAAAGCCGTGGCTGGACCCAACCTGATCATCGAAAAATACAATCCTAAGCCCGATTCGGATGAGGAAGATGCCGCACAGCTCGATGGCATCGAGCCGCAAACGTTGTTTTCGGGCGAGCAGTTTTATTTGGGTATGACCGTTTCGCGCTTAGATCGCAAACAAACCATCGCGGGGATTAATCCGCAACGCGAACGCTTGCTTGAATACGATTTAATTCGTGCCATTGCTCGCGTATCGGTGACTGAAAAACCGACGCTAGGGATCATGAGTGGCGTGCCAGTGCTTGGCGAACCAATGAACATGATGACGCGCCAAGGCAGCGAGCCTTGGGTACTCGCCACCGAATTAAAGCGCGACTTTAATTTGAAGACGGTCAACATGACCGCCACAGCGATCGATCCAGAAATCAAGGTGTTGTTATTAATACATCCGCGCGATATTCCCGAGAGCACCGAATATGCGCTCGATCAATTTGTGTTGCGTGGTGGAAAGTTGATTGCGTTTGTCGACCCGCATATGTTTTTTGATCAACAACCCAATCCAATGATGCCCATGGCCGCAGGGCAGCCTGGCTCATCGACCTTGCCACGTTTGTTTAAAGCATGGGGCGTCAACATGGATCCGGGCAAAGTGATTGCCGATGTGGGCTACGCCTCTGGCGCCGGTCAACGCTACACCCCAACGGTGCTCACGCTCAATCGCACGGCGCTCAATCGTGATGATGTCGCCACCAGTCAAATTGATACGCTGCTGATGGCCTTTAGTGG
>CAWUMP010000091.1:0-8645 GCA_963923385.1 uncultured bacterium
TCGACAAAAACGATCTCGGCTTTGGCAAACGCTCCTGGCGTTATTCGATGCTGGTCAAAAACGGCATCATTGAGAAGCTTTTTATCGAACCGCAAAAAGCCGGCGATCCATTTGAAGTCTCAGACGCAGACACGATGCTCGCTTACATCAATCCAAATGCGAAAAAGCCCGATCAAGTGGCCGTGCTCACGCGAGAGGGCTGTCAGTTCTGTAGCAAAGCCAAGGCCTTACTCACTGAACTCAATATCGACTACGCCGAAGTACCGTTACCCAACACGCATCGTAGCCGTGTGGTCGGTGCCATCACGGGCAAGGGCACGGTCCCGCAAGTGTTTATCAATGGCGAGCACATTGGCGGTTGGGAAGAACTCGAACGCTGGGCGAAAAAAGCAGCGTAGTCGCTAAGCCACCGCCACCGAATCAGGATCTTCGGTGGTGGTGCGGCGCAGTTCGCGACGTTGTGAAAGATCAAAGTAGCGACCACGATGTAAGGTCGCGCGGTTGTCCCACATCACTGTATCGCCTACACACCAACGATGCCGATAAACAAATTCGCGTTGCGTGGCGTGTTCGAGTAAATCCAATAGCAGCATGCGGCCTTCGGGAATCGTCATACCAAGAATATGTGTGGCATGCACGCCAACCCAAAGCACATTGCGTCCAGCCGGATGTTGACGCACCAACGGCCAAGTCACGGGTGGCAACATCTGCTTTTGCGCGTCGTTGTAATGCGTATCACCCAACAGCATGCGTGAATGCAACACATAATGTTCTGATTGCAACCCAGCGATGCGTTGGCGCGTAGATGTATCTAGCGCATCGTAAGCAGCACGTAAATCACAGAACTCGGTATCACCGCCCTCGGCGGGACACACCACCGCATGCAACATCGAGTACTTTGCGGCAGGCCGCTGAAATGATGCATCGCTATGCCATAGTTGATTGGCAATATTGCTCGCGGTTTTTGCATGCGCGCGATCGATCACCTGACCATCGGCACCTACATTTGAAATATCGATGGTGGCTTCATGCCGATAACGATCAGGCGCACCACGCAAACGTTTGAGCGCGGAGTCGAGCGTGCCAAACGACTGCGCCATGGCCACCTGTTGATCCTCACTCAGCGGCTGATCGCGCCACACTAACACCGCGTACTGATCCATGGCTGCATCAATGGCGCGCACGTCCGCAGCACTGAGCGGTTGCGACAAATCAATGCCGCTTGCTTGCGCAGCAAACAATGGGTGTAGCGGAGTCAGTGCCAGAGCCATCAGTAGCTGCTTTACTGAATACGCACGCCGGTTGCTTCAACAACGGGACGCCATTTTTCAATTTCAGCACGGATATACGCACTGGCCGCTGCGGGGCTAGATTCTGCGGTGGGTTGAATACCAATACGCGCGAGCTGTTCGATGAGCGAGGCATCACTAATGACCTTGCTTGAAGCCGCTGCAAGCACATCCACAATGGCACTGGGCGTTCCAGTGGGCGCAGCGACCACATTCCACAACACGGCTTCCATGCCACGCGTACCAATCGCTTCATCGACGGTAGGAACCTCAGGAATCAAGCTTGAGCGTTTGGCACTGGCGATCGCCACCATACGCAGTTGCCCCGCGCGATGTGCGGCCAATACCGTACCAATGGTTTCAACACTCATACCCACTTGCCCACCAATCACTGCAGGCAAGGTCTGCGCACTGCCACGAAACGGAATATGTTGAATATCGAGATTGCCCGCTGCACGTTTGAATCGCTCACCTGCTAAATGTAAATACGTGCCCTGTCCTGGCGAGCCATATTGCAAGGTGCCGGGCTTGGCGCGTGCCAACTCAACAATCCCAGCCAAGGTTTGCGGTAGTGCAGGGTTCACCGCAAACACCACCGGTGCACCACCTAAACTGGCCACATGCACAAAATCTTTGACCGCATCATAGAGCGGCGCAGTGCTCATGAGGTTGTACAAACCCAAGTTAGACGCTGAGCCGAACAACAAGGTATGACCATCGGGATCGCTGCGCTTAACTTCGACGGCACCAATCGCACCACCTGCGCCACTTTTATTTTCGATCAGCACCGGCTGACCAAGCAGCGTTGCTAAACGCGTGGCGTACTGACGCGCAAACACATCGGTAGGACCACCCGGAGGAAACGGCACAATCAAACGAATGGGCTTGGATGGATATTTGGTTTGCGCGGACGCGTGGTGGGTGACAGACCACACGCTCATGATCATCGCGCTACCAAGCAACAAGCCCCGAAACAGTCGCTGAATCACCTGCATGACTAATCGGCCTTGATGTTGGCGTCTTTCACCACTTTGGCCCACTTGATGACTTCACTCTTTTGAAACGCAGCAAATTCTTCAGGTGTATTTGCAACGACTTCTGAGCCCAAGTTTTCCATGCGTTGACGCACTTCCGCAGGTTCCATGGCTTTGACGACTTGCGCGTGGAGCTTTTGAATAATATCGCGCGGCACGGCCGCAGGCACCATCATGCCAAACCATGTGTAGGCAGAAAACCCATTCACGCCTGCTTCGGCCATCGTGGGAACATCAGGTAAAACTTTGGCGCGTGTATCGGTGGTGACTGCAAGCACGCGCAAGCGACCGCTTTTCACATGCGGCATCACCACTGGGCCCATGTCCATCGCCATTTGCACTTCACCCGCAACTAACGCAGCAGCTGAAGGTGCGCTGCCACGATACGGCACATGCAAAATATCTAAGCCAGATAAGGTTTTGAACAACTCCATATTGGTGTGTAGTGAAGTGCCATTACCAGCGGAACCATACGAGAGCTGACCCGGCATTTTTTTGGTATACGCAATTAATTCACGCACGTTAGTAGCGGGCACTGTGGGATGCACCACCAAGTAGCCTGGCACGCGAATCACCAATGACACGGCAGCCAAATCTTTGACGGGATCAAATCCCAGCTTTGGATACAAACTCGGCGCCACCGACAATGCACCCGATGAACCAACAAGAATCGTATAACCGTCGGGGGCAGACTTCACCACTCGTTCGGTACCCAGCACACCACCGGCACCCGCCACATTTTCAACGACCGTGGATTGCCCAAGCGTTCGCGTCATGTGATCGGCAATGATGCGTGCGGCAATATCCGTCGGACCACCCGGCGGAAACGGCACGATGATGCGTATCGACTTGGTTGGATAAGTCTGTGCATGCACCGCACTGACCAGCAAAAGCGCGATCGAAAAAATCTTGATCCACACACGCATTACCTGACTCCTTAGAGATCAATCACGAACGAAATAACGTGTATTGATGCTAGCAGTCAGGTGCATGTGGCATCGCAGCAGATGCGTGTGGATTGCGAACCTGTGCAGGGCCGCAATCCGGACCTCCCGTTACGGTGTGAGCTTCACCACGCACGCGGCAAATTGCTCAGTGCCCTCTTTGAATTCAAGCTCTACGCATTTCTTGGCGGCATCAGCGATGCGACGGGCTTCTAAGGCCTTCAACTCAGCCAACACTTTGGCGTGCTCTGCGATGGCTTGATCCAACTGATCGGCTTTGGCCTTGAGCTCTTGCGCGTGCTTGGCTTGGGCGTCGGTTGTGGCGGCCTGTGCTTTGGCAACACTGTCTGCAGCTGCGGCCTGCACCTTAGCCAGTTCAGCGCGTGCTTTGTCTGCGTCGGCTTGGCGTAACTTCACCAAGGCCAAGGCATTTTCAAAGTCAGCCAATTCTTTTTGAACTTTTTGCGCGGTCGCCATTGTTGTTAGGCGTTTCGCTTTTGCTTCGGCAGCCTGCGCTTTGAGATTGGCCATCGATGCCAGATACACAATTTCTTCTTCGCGTGCTTTTTTTACCTCGGGAGCCAACACAATGGCCACCAAGTTATTGAAAAAAGAATTGGCACTGACAGCTTGCGACAACCAAGAGCGGGCAGCAGCCAAATCTTCAGGGGCTGTGGCTTCTGCGCCCGACTTGATGGCTTGCTCGATCGCTGTTTTTGCTTCATCAATCGATAGGTTGGGCGTCGGTTGTGCTAACGCCGACACTGGCGCGCTCAAGAACAACACCGTTGTCAACGCAGCACATAAATAAAAAGACATGCGATTCGCGAGGTTCATCTGGGCCCCTTTCAATTTGGCTTAGCAAGACGCGACAACTCGTCTTTGGCTTTTTGCAACGCCGTATTTGCTTCACTCAGCTTTTCGGCTTCGATCGCAAGATCGGATGAAGCGATAGCTAACTGTGCATGGGCACGTGCTAAGCGGGTAAATTGCGTGAACTTCACCGTGTCTTGATTGCCACGCGCACCATCTGCCGCCGTCAGCGCGTCTTGCGCTTGCTTTAGTAAGGCTTTGGCATATTTAGGCGCTTGAAAACGCACTGCGTTATCAATTTCGTTTTTCGCATCCGCATATTCCTGCACTTGGGCAGGGCCAATCGCTTGGGGTTGGGATTGCGCCTGCGCAATGCTAGCCGCACAACAGAACATCACGGCACACAGCATCGACAGTTCACGAGGAATGATCTTCAACATCGGGGGTCTCCTGAAAGTGAATCGGCAACAAAAAAATACGGCGCGCCCAAAGGCACGCCGTGATTCGTTTGCGTCAACGGACGACTTAGACACCCCAAGGACGAATGGCAGCCTTGAGTTGCTTGTAACCATCCAAGTACTTTGGACGTTTGGCACTATAAATTTTGTCGAACGTCACCAACTGATCATCCAGCCACTTGGCGAGCGCTGCATTTCCTGGATTAGCCGCTTTGTACGCTTCATTGATCAACACAAAGTGAATACGCGGGTCGTAGGGCTGCTTGGTGCCGCCTTCGGTCTCATCACCGGCCAGTAAGCGCAGCAACATCGCATCGGCCGAACCCAAGGTTTGTTCATAGATGGGCTCGCCTGTGATGCGATACATCACACTGGTCATATCTTTGCCGTTCTTCATGGTAAAGCCCATGTCGCTCCACACCTTGTTCATGTCGGTGCCAGGCTTGACCTTATCCAAGATCATTTGTCCCCAGCTACGCAACACATCAGGCGCATCAGCCATTAAGTCGGTGAGACGATCACCATCTAAGTCGGTGGCATACACGATGCAACCTTTTTGCTGAATCATGTCATGCAAGAGCAAACCAAAATTGGTATCTGAGATGTGCTCATAAATATCGCCACCCCAGTTTTCCATGCCAGCCTTGAAGTCTTTAGGTAGCAAGGCAACGATGGCATCGACTCTTTCTTTTTGCTCTTCATACGCATCGACCGAATATTGGCGCTTGAGCGAGAACTTGGTTCCTTGCAACATCCAGCGCACGATTCCGGCGTTGACCGTATCTTCTTGTGCTTGCGTGGGCTTTGTAGCAACACGACCGATATGACCCGTTTCGTGCACCATCTTTAAAAACAAACGCACGGCATACGCCATACGAATACCCGGGGTGTTGGTTTCGGTATGAATTAAGCCAGTGGCTGGATCAACACCAAATTTTTTCTTGTCTTGCGAGTACGGTAGGCCGGGCATGAAACGAATACTGGTGATCGTGCCATAGGGACGTACATTGCAATACACGCCAGCCGCGGTACGCAAAGGCGCATTCGCCGATTTGCCATTGACCACGACTTTTTTGCCGTTTTCATTCACCATGAAATCGCCAGCGGTTGACCACTTGAGTGAGGTGTAATCGAGTTTGCCAAACCATTCGAGTGAAGCGAGTTTGGTGTCATGACGAAACTGCGCCATCATCGGCACGCCTAAAAACGGTAGTCCCAACACATCGAGCGCCATCAACGTACCGTTTAAAGCAAACATATCGGTAAAGGCATGCGCGACGGGTTTGACGTTGCCACTGAAGTTGCCGCCCTCCCAGATGATCGCGTCATCAATGCCGCGCGGTTTCGCGCTAGAGCGTTTGTAAATGCCATCCAGCATTTTGAAGAGGTCGCCGTTCTGCTCTTCCTGGGCGATTTTCAGGAGATCGAGAGTTTGCGTCATGAGTGCATTACCTTGAGGTGAAATAAATCGGGGGCAACGTGGTGCAATACGTGGTGGCAGAACGTCACCCCAGCGAATCGCACCCTGGGCGAGGAGCTAGCTTTTCCTCAAGAGGCTATTATCGCGCGCTGCGGCACGGGATTCCAGTCGCAGTTCATGGACCCACCGCCCGCAAAAAATTATTATCAATAAATACAGTGAGTTAAAAGCCAAACCGCTGGATCATGCGGCGTCAATAGACCAACCCCCAAGGCCTTGAGCCCGTTTACAAGGCACACGCTCAGGCCGAGCACGAGATTGATGCCTTGGACCCGTCGAACGCAGCGAACCAACGCCAGCCTGATTGGAAATCCAAGTATATGCACAACAAAAACGGTCCGACCTTTCAACGCGTTGAAGAAATTACGTTTGACGACTTTTCGTTTGGTGCGCACGTTGCAAAACGTACCACCCCCCTACTCGTCAAAGGTGCGGTCAAGCATTGGCCTGCTTGGACTCACTGGTCATTTGAAAATATCGCTGCGCAATGCGAAGCGCGTAAATTAACCGCACGTTTTCAAACGGCACTCACCGAACAGGGCATCACGCAGCCTGCACGTTTTTTACCCGTTGCGTCGTATTTGCATTCATTACATCGCGCCGCGCAAATCGGGCTTGATCCTAACAAAGGCCTCGTCAACGCATCGCGACGCGTACAACTCGATTTCAACACGCGCTTTACGTTGGATTGGACGCGGATGAATAATCAACCCGACCGTCTCTACCTTCAGCAATGGGATTTACTAAAAAACCTGCCCCACTTACGCCAAGACTTTCCGATGAACAGGCTTTGGCCCGGTCTACGCAAGACTTGGGAATATGCATTCATCGGACCCGCCGACACGTTATCTGGATTGCATTTTGATTTTCCAAATAACTGGTTTTGCCAGGTGCGCGGAAGTAAAGAATTCATTCTCTTTACCCAAGATCAAACCGCACACCTATCTGTATCAAAAAAATACGATTGGGGCGCGACGCTCAGTGATGTCAATATCGCAAGGCTGCAAGAAAACAACGACATCAATCAACGATTCTCAAAAGCCAGTGGACTGTACGCGCATGTTGAGGCTGGTGATGCGTTGTATATCCCTAAACGTACTTGGCATGCTGTGGTTGCTTTAACGCCTTCAATCAGCATCGGTATATTTGGCCTCACACCGATTGAAATTTTGACCGGCGGTGTTAGCGCAACCGTCAAAGATAGCCTACATCGAGCGCACCTTTACCGATGGGGGCGATGTACGTGTCACGCCGGAGTCATGCCCTTTGAGCTAACCCCGGTTCCGTAGACACGGGCTTAAGCATATTGCATCGCTTCAAATTTTACAGGGCTGACGTATCCGATGGACGAGTGCCGACGTTTGGGGTTGTAAAAGCACTCGATGTACTCGAAGACGTCTGCCTTGGCCTCTCGACGGGTTTTATAAAGTCCATGGCGATGAACCCGCTCGATTTTTAATGTTGAGAAGAAGCTTTCCATGGCTGAGTTATCCCAAACCTCGCCAGCCCGGCTCATACTGCAAGTGATGCCTTGCTCGGTCAGCAGTCGTTGGAATTGGTCACTGGTGTACTGGCTGCCCTGATCCGAGTGATGGAGAAGCGATTCCGGTTTGCCTCGTCTCCAGAGGGCCATCATCAGGGCATCGATCACCAGCTGGCTTGTCATCGAGTTTTGCATCGACCAACCGACCACTCTGCGCGAGTAAAGATCCAGCACGACTGCGACATAAAGCCAGCCCTCTGCCGTCCAGATATAGGTGAAATCCGCCACCCATTTCTGATTGGGCGCATCGGCCGTGAACTGCCGGTCTAAAAGGTTCGTGCCGATACCCGCTGTAGGACGCTCCCCGCGATCAACGGGCTTGGCACGGCGGGCAGGACGGGCACGAAGCGCCTGCGCCTTCATAAGACGTTCAATCTTATGCAGACCGCAGCGGTGTCCCAACTCCAGCACATCCTTCAAGATCCGACGAGCCCCGTAAGTGCGGTCGCTGGCCAGAAAGCTCTGGTAGACATATGCACTCATCACCTCATCCAATTGAGCCCGGCGACTTTGGGGACGGCTAATCCAAGCATAAAAACCACTTCTCGAGACACCGAGCGCCTCGCACATCAACTGAACAGGCCAGACCCCTCGGTGCTTTGCCATAAAGCCGAACTTCACGTCGACTCCTTGGCAAAGAAGGCTGCGGCTTTTTTTAAGATGTCACGCTCCATTTTCAGCTGCGCCACTTCGCGCCGCAGCCGTGTCACTTCTGCGTCATCAGGCTTTTGTAAACCATTGCCGGGAAACGCCTGCTGCTCGTTTTGTTTGAACTCCCGAATCCATCGGCTCAACACATTCTCGTTGATATCCAGATTACGGGCTGCCTGCGCAATCGATACCTCCCTGGTCAACACCAGGTTGACTGCCTCAAGCTTGAACTCCTTGGAAAACTTCCTGCGCTGCGCCATCGAATACCTCCAGTTTCAGTGAGCACTTTAACAAAGTGTCCATGAAACCGGGGTTAGCTCACTTTTGCATGATTTAGATCAAATACTTTTGTATGACCCCTTTAAAAACTTGACTTTGTTGATCTATTTAATATTATATAGCTGTCTCTTATACACATCTCCGAGCCCACGAG
>CAWUMP010000092.1:0-8540 GCA_963923385.1 uncultured bacterium
GTTGTGGTTTTGCCAGCACCGTTTGGTCCGAGCAAGCCAAAGCACTCGCCCTGGGCAATCTCTAAATCAACGCCATCGAGTACATCGCGCTCGCCATAGCGTTTACGTAATCCATTGACGCGAAGCACCGTACTTGTTTTCACGTGCTCAACCAGTGTCTGCGCACAATGTCGCGAATTTGATGTAGCCGCCCATGAAAAAAATGATCGGCACCAGGAATCACCACCACGGGCAATTCTTGCGGACGCGCCCAATCAAGTACATGGTTGAGTGGTACCGTCTCATCGCGTTCACCGTGAATCACCAAGGTATCGGTCGGCACATCCACAACGTTGAAGCGCTTGGCCGCGGTACCAATCAAGACCAATCGCTGCGCCGGTTGTTGCTGTTGAATCAAACGCTGCGCCACATGCGACTGTACAAACGCGCCAAAAGAAAAACCGGCCAACACCGTTGTCTGCGCCAGTTGCGCGCCAAATTGTTGGCTCGCCCAATTCAGCACACACAATAGATCATCCACCTCTGCACGACCTTCATCGTGTGTGCCTTCGGTTGCACCAACGCCACGAAAATTTGGGCGCAGCGCGACAAACCCTAGATCAACAAAACATTTAGCTAAGGTTTGCACGACTTTGTTGTCGAGCGTACCGCCAAACAATGGATGCGGATGCGCAACCAAGGCCAAACCGCGCGCCTTATCCAACTGTGCAGGCTGATCAATGGCGCATTCAATGCGCCCGACCAAGCCTACGATCGATTCGCGTTGGGTTCCCGGACGCATGTAGGGCGTTATATTTTGAGCCGCTCGACGACTCGGCCGTGCTGCAAATGTGACTCGATGATTTCATCGACATCACTTTGATCAACATAGGTGTACCAAACCGCCTCGGGATAAACCACCATCACCGGACCGAGCGCACAGCGATCTAAACAGCCAGCTTGATTAATGCGCACCTGTCCCGCACCAGATAAACCCAAGGCCTTTACCCGAGATTTCGCGTAGTCGCGTAGCGTTGCGGCACCATGTGGCGCACAACTTTCGCGCCCATCTTCGCGTTGGTTGCAGCAAAAAAATACATGTCGTTGAAAGTAGCTCATGACGTCATTCTACGCGAGCTCTCACGCTGCGCTGGCAACATCAGCCACAGCAGCGCCAAAAATGGCCAGAGCGCTGCAACGATATGCGTGAGTCCGTTGAAGTTTAAAAAATGCCCCTGCGACCAGACACGTAATGTATTGACCAAATACGGATTGGGCGGCGCAAGATTAACTAACGCCGTCGCAGCCATCAGCGCCAACGCAGCAAGCGCTAAGCGAACACCGCGAGGTAAGCTCACCGACACCAGCAATAGCGGCACGCCGCAAGCCAAACCAAATAACGCGCCCGGCGTCAGCCACTCCAATACTTCATGCGCCTCACGCAAAATCGCAAACGCCGTGGTTTTCACTACCAACCCGCTCACCACCAACAGCAGCACCAAGCCACGTGTGGGTGCTTGCGAAGTACTGAGCAGTGAGGCCGCCAATCCCAAGGCCAACACATTGCACGCCGTAATACTTGCCTCAATACGCACAAATAAATCGGCTGGATACGCTTCACTCGGCGGCGTGCTAAACAAATCGCGTAAATCGCCAGTACCAAACAACAATCCCGACGGATCAAGCTGCGTAAATAACCACAATGCCAGCAACGCTAAACCTGCATCGGCGTGCGCACCCGCCCAAACCCAATGACGACGCGCCCGTTGTAACGCGCTGCGGTCTAATAACCACGGCGCACTCGCCAACCCAAGTAATGCGCCCAACAACACACCCAGACCGTTACACAACACATCTAAGTTCGAAGCAATGCGTGCTGATAAAAAACTTTGCAGTGCTTCTAACGAGATACTTAAAACTAAACCACCGGTTATGGCGCTACACAGCGCCCACCAACCGCGCCAGCGTGGATACAAACTCAACACGGCCAGTAGGCCAAACGGCATATACCCAAGCACATTCACAATGACATCAAAGGCCGTGATGTAGCGTGGCCAAGCGGCGTTCAGATAATCAAATGCGGAGCCACCGTGATCGCGCCATTGGGCGAAGGGATACAGCGAGGCATGCACAATCAGTGCGGTGTAGCTCAACCAAAGGTAGCGCGCAAATCGTGATGGAATACGTAACAAGGCTTGCGCGCCTCAGTACCACACCAACGCGACCAACACGACCACCTGCGCAATCAGCCACAAGCCCAACAGAATCACCAAGGCGGCGATCCAGCGATTGCGACGTTCGCCTTGCGCATGTAATGCCGCCGCGGCAAGTTGCATTTTTTCGGCATGATTTTCTGCCACCAAGCGATGCACCAAGCGAGGCAGTTGCGGCAAGCTTGAAGCCCAGTACGGCGCTTCGTCTTTAAGATTGCGCCATACGCCTTGCCAGCCAATCTGATCACGCGTCCAACGCGCTAAATAGGGCTTGGCGGTTTTCCATAAATCCAATTCCGGATCAAGCTCTCGACCTAAGCCTTCGATGTTGAGTAAGGTTTTTTGTAGCAGCACGAGTTGTGGCTGGATCTCGACATTAAAGCGACGCGAGGTCTGGAATAAGCGCAGCAACAATCGGCCAAAATAAATATCTTTGAGTGGGCGCGCAAAAATCGGCTCACACACCGCACGGATCGCCGCCTCAAACTCATCGATGCGTGTGCCTGGCGGAACCCAACCAGCATCTAAGTGGGCTTGAGCAACGCGTGTGTAATCGCGATTAAAAAAGGCTAGAAAATTTTGTGCGAGGTAGTTTTTGTCCGTGCTGGTGAGCGTACCCATGATGCCAAAGTCGAGCGCGATATAACGGCCAGTTTGCTCACCATCGACCGCCACAAAAATATTTCCAGGATGCATGTCGGCATGAAAAAAACCGTCGCGAAACACTTGCGTGAAAAAAATCTCTACGCCAGCGCGCGCCAAGGCTGACAAATCCACGCCATGATCACGTAAACGCTGCACCTGTGACACCGGCACTCCACGCATACGTTCCATCACCATCACTCGCTGCGAACACCAATCCCAATACACTTCGGGCACGAGCAAATTATTTGCGTCTTTAAAGTTACGCCGCAACTGACTCGCGTTGGCCGCTTCACGCATTAAGTCGAGTTCATCTTCAAGATGTTTAGCAAATTCTGCGACGACTTCGCGCGGACGCAATCGCCGCCCGTCTTGCCACAG
Organism: uncultured bacterium; assembly: GCA_963923385.1. Lineage (GTDB taxonomy): Bacteria > Pseudomonadota > Gammaproteobacteria > Burkholderiales > SG8-39 > SZAS-79. The sequence goes on from CAWUMP010000092.1 coordinate 3,216, forward strand.
ACGCTCGAGTAACCACGCAGCGGTTTCGAGTAAAGCAATGTCACGCGCAATGGCTTGCTCAACGCCTGGGCGCAACACCTTGACGGCGACTTCGCGGCCATCTACCAATACCCCTAAGTGCACTTGCGCAATCGAGGCGCTCGCCACCGGTGTATGTTCTAAGGTTGAAAACACCGCGTCGATGTTTTGATTCAGGCTGGATTCGATTTGTGCAATGGCCAACGCAGATTCAAACGGCGGCACTTGGTCTTGTAAACGCGCTAACGCATCGGCCAAATCGGTGGGCAATAAATCGCGGCGTGTTGAGAGCATTTGCCCGAACTTCACAAAGATCGGCCCTAAAGCTTCAAGGGCTGCCCGTAATCGCACGCCGCGCGGGACATTGGATGGCGCAATTGACACGCATTGCAACAGCCATCGCGCACGTCCGGCCGGTAAAAATTCTTGTAATCCAAAGCGTCGCGCGGTCGCGACGATGCGCAGTAAACGTAACAGGCGGCTCATTGGTCTGGGTCGCTCATGTGTGACGCGCTAATCTAGCTTCGAGTCGCGCAACTGCATCGCGCAACTGCGTGACTTCACTGGCAAAGCGAGAAAATTCTTGTTTCGAAATGATCCAGCGTTTTTCTTCGACCACCCAATCGGTACTGTCTTGGATAAAGCGTTGCGCAGTTTGTCGATGCCAGTCAAATAACGCGCGTGCGGTATTAACCATTCGGTGTGCGGCCATATCGCCAACTATTTTCGACAGATCTTCTTCTACATCCCAGCGCAGATGACGCGCCAAATAAAGCAAGGTGCTGGCTAGTTGTGCGTTTCCAGCAATGTCGACCGTGCGCATTTGTTGCGCTTCACTTTGCATTAAAGCAGCAGCAAATCCGGGTTTGAGTGTGAGGACTAACGTGGCAGACAGAGTGGGCGTTGCTGCCGCGATGCGTGTGTTTTCAGCAATCGCTAAGCGCAGCGTAGGTAATGGTGCTGCACGTACTTCTAGTACGTCACCAACAAACGGCTGTAAGCGCTCTCTCGCCCAAGGCTCGCGATCCAGTAGATGGTTAAGTGCAGCAGCAAGCGCGGGCTCGATCATATTGAGGTTGCGTCACTCTCTTGGGGATGGACTGCGTACGAACAGAAAAAAACCGGTGGCCAACATCGGGGCAAACATCGGTCCGGGTACAAACAACAAGGCCGCCTGACGGCGGCCCTGTAATTATCGCAGGCTCTCGCGCGCTGCGAACGACGTTTGTCTCAATCCAGCCGCTTAGTGCGGTTGTTGAATCCCCGCCAGCAACCAGCCGGTTGAGCCATCGACGGGCTTGGACAGATTCCAAACCTCTTCAAAGCTCACTGGGGCTTGGCCTGGGACTTCGCGGATGAAGCCCGAAAAACGCACGCTGGCCCAATGCATATTGCCTTCGGTCACCACCTCAAGTAAGTCTGCTTCGAGCGTCACCACGTCGGTGGTTTGCGCTTGACCGGCGCGTTGTTCGACATCGGCTTTCAACGTGGCATACATGTCTGGCGTGCTCATTTCGCGTAGCTCATCGAGCTTGCCCGCATCGTTGGCCACTTGCATCCGAATATAAGAAAGCTTGGCTTGACGCACGAATCCAGTCACATCAAATCCTGCTGGAACGTTGGGGCCGCTCGTCGGCATTGGGGCATCAAACCCGGCAGCTTGTGAAGGTGGGGGCGCGGCCACTGTTTCGTGACCCATCGACTGATACGACATCGATTGCGCGCCTGCAGGCAACGGTTCGGTGCGTTGGCGTGACATCAACATGCGCACCAAGAACACCACTGCAACGCCCAACAACGCCATCATCAAAATGCTTCCTAAGCCACCCCCCAGTCCGCCGCCACCGGCAAACATCGATCCGAGTAAACCGCCAATCGCCAAGCCGCCCAGCATCGGGGCCCAACGCGACCAACCTGAAGCAGGCGCAGGTGCAGGTGCTGCCGGCGTTGCGGCCGGTGCGGCGGGCTGCGCTTGGCGGGCCGGCGGTTGCTGTGCTGAGGGCGTGGCAGCACTGCGCTGCGCACCGGTTGAGCGTCCACCGCCCACGCGCGCTGCATCGGCATGGCCGGCAACTAGCGTCAGCCCAATGATCAACGCACCGATCGAAAATAAATGCTTCATCATCAAAGTTACTCCTGTTAAAACGAACGATAGCCGCGATGTAATGCAACCACCCCCGCGGTCAGGTTGAAGTATTCGACCTGCGACAGCCCAACTTGTTCCATCATATTTTTTAGTGTGTCTTGGTCCGGATGCATGCGTATCGACTCAGCTAAGTAGCGGTAGGCCTCACCGTCTTGGGCCACGCGCTCACCTAGCCAAGGTAACACTTTGAAGGAGTACAGGTCGTAGGGTTTTTCAAGCGGCTTCCAAACTTTGGAAAATTCCAAGACCAATAAGCGTCCGCCGGGGCGTAATACGCGAGTCATTTCCGCAAGCGCGTCCAATTTGTTCGTCATGTTGCGCAAACCAAACGCCACACTCACGCAATCAAAAGTCGCATTCGGAAACGGCAGATGTTCTGCATCGCACTGAATCGCCGGACACACTGCACCGACATCGAACAAACGATCACGTCCGACACTGAGCATGGCGCCGTTAATGTCGGTCGCCCACACTTGCCCTGAGGGGCCGACGCGTTGTGCAAAGGCGCGCGATAAATCGCCGCTACCTGCCGCCACATCGAGCACGCGATCACCTCGCCGCACCCCAGACAATGCAATAGCAAATGCTTTCCATGCGCGGTGCAAGCCTAAGGACATCAAGTCGTTCATGACATCGTAGCGACTTGCAACACGATCAAACACGCCACGTACGCGCTGCGCTTTTTCAGCCGCAGGGATCGACGCAAAGCCAAAATCGGTGTTGGCTTGTGGGTCGTGCTTGGTGCCAGCGCGTTCGGACGAGCTCATGCGCAGCCGCCTTTATTTACTGGTGGAATCAACGAAGTTAGTCCTTGCTCTGCGTCTCGACTGGCGCCGCTGGCTGCGAGTTTTTCAAGGTATGCGGTCCACAGCGCGCTTTGGTCTTCGCCTAGATGTCGCAAATAGTCCCAAGCAAAAATACCGGTGGCGTGGCCGTCGGTGAAGGTCGGCTGTAGGGCATAAGAGCCGACGGGCTCGACCGACACAATCCCCACTTGTCGCTTGCCGGTTTGCAATACCTCTTGGCCAGGACCATGGCCGCGAACCTCTGCCGAAGGAGAATGCACACGCAAAAACTCATAGGGCAAAGAAAAGCGCGCACCATCTGCGAAGGCAATTTCTAGCATGCGCGATTTTTGATGCAATTTAATTTCAACGGGGGTCGTGGTATTACTCATCGTTGTCAGATGATATATGAGGTCAGCACGTCCCAATGCAACAAAACCGTCATGCAAACGACTTATAGTCGACACATTGGTTATTTTCGAGTGAGCCTGTCGTGGCGATAACTGTTTTAGTAGTCGAAGACGAGCCAGCGATTCAAGAACTGGTGGCGGTGAATCTGGCACATGCCGGTCATCACGTGGTTCGCGCTAACGACGCCGATGCTGCGCTGCGTATCGTGCAAGCGGCCTTGCCCGATTTGATGCTCATCGACTGGATGTTGCCAGGCCAGTCTGGTGTCACGCTCGCACGACAACTACGTAGCGATGCACGGACCAAGGACATCCCCATCATCTTGCTCACAGCCCGCGCGGAAGAACAAGACAAAATTTTGGGTCTCGAGGCAGGGGCGGATGATTACGTCACTAAACCGTTTTCACCGCGCGAGTTATTGGCGCGGATTAAAGCGGTGCTGCGCCGTCGTGCGCCACAATCCACCGATGACCCAGTCGATCTGGGTGGCCTGCGACTCGAACCAGCCACGCATCGTGTTTCTGGTAACGGCCAGCCCTTAAGTCTTGGTCCCACTGAATTTCGTTTACTGCATTTTTTGATGACCCATGCCGAGCGCGTGCATACCCGGGTACAGCTCCTCGATCGGGTGTGGGGTGACCATGTGTTTGTCGAAGAACGCACGGTCGATGTACATATTCGACGCTTACGTAAAGCACTCGAACCCACGGGACATGATCGCTTGGTCGAAACCGTGAGAGGATCCGGTTACCGTATCAGTGCACGCCCAGGGTAAAACCCACACCATCATATGCAAGCGACTTGGATGAGCTTTTTGTTGCGCAGCCTACTGATTGCCGTCCTTGCGCTGTGTGTCGGTTTTTATGCAGGTGGCTGGTGGGCATGGATGGCCGCTGCGATTTGCTTTGCGCTACTCACGCTAGACCATACGCGCCAATTGGCGCGTCTCACCCAATGGGTCTCTGCACCGCGACTCGAGACGATCCCGCAAGGCACGGGCGATTGGGAATTGCCGTTTGGTGAACTCTATCGTCTCAACAAAGCGCAACACAAAGAAGTACAAAGCTTACTGCAATCGATGGCGCGTTTTCGTGACGCGGCACGTGCGTTGCCCGATGGCGTGGTCACGCTCAATGCCGCACACCAGATCGAATGGGCTAATCCAACCGCAGAGCTTTTACTCGCCATTGATGCCGAACGCGACCAAGGTCGTGCAATCACCAACTTGGTTCGTAATCCCGACTTTGTTGAGTATCTGCGCTTAGGTGCTTATGCCGCGCCGTTAATTTTGCGAAATGTCCGCGGTGATGCCAGCGTACTCACCATACGGGCCGTGGCTTTTGGTAGCGAGCGTATGCTGCTATTGGTGCGCGATATCACGCACGAAGAAAACATCGAACGATTGCGGCGCGACTTTGTCGCCAACGTTTCGCACGAACTTAAAACGCCAATCACCGTGCTGGCTGGATTTGTCGAAACACTGGCTAACCCAGAGATCGAACTGGAGTCTGCACAGCGCACGCATTTTTTAGCGTTAATGGCCGAACAATCAGAGCGCATGCAACGATTGATTGAAGATTTGCTCACACTCTCCGCACTCGAATCAGCTGCCCGGCCTTCTACCGAAAGCATCATCGAGATGCCAAGCCTGATTCAACAAGTCATGCCGACCATCCAAGCGCTATCGGATGGCAAACATCAATTCATTTGCGAGGTGGACGCGTTTACCTTAAAAGGAAACGCACAAGAAATCATCAGCGTGATTTCTAATTTGGCCAGCAACGCCGTGCGATACACACCAGCCGGCGGCACCATCCGTGTGACGTGGACGCAACGCGATGAGCACGCGGTATTGAGCGTGACCGACTCAGGCATTGGCATTGAAGCGCAACATTTATCGCGACTCACGGAACGCTTTTATCGCTGTCTCTTATACACATCTCCGAGCCCACGAGACCAGAGAGG
>CAWUMP010000093.1:0-8507 GCA_963923385.1 uncultured bacterium
CATGCGTTACAGCGAACCAGAAATTCGGCGAATTGCACACGTGGGGTTTCAAGCGGCAATGAAGCGCGGGCGTCGCTTGTGTTCGGTGGATAAAGCCAATGTGCTCGAGACCTCACAACTATGGCGCGACATCGTTATCGATGTGGCCAAGGAATATCCGCAAGTTGCGCTGTCACACATGTATGTGGACAACGCCGCGATGCAATTGGTGCGCGCGCCTAAACAATTTGATGTCATCGTGACCGGTAATTTATTTGGTGACATCTTGTCTGATGAGGCTTCGATGCTCACTGGCTCGATCGGCATGCTGCCTTCGGCCTCGCTCGATGCCAACAACAAGGGCTTGTACGAACCGATTCATGGCTCAGCACCCGATATTGCGGGCCAAGGGATTGCCAATCCGTTGGCCACGATTTTGTCTGCCGCCATGATGTTGCGTTACTCGCTCAATCAAGTGGCTGCGGCGGATCGCATTGAAGCGGCGGTAAAACGGGTATTGGCTAGCGGCATACGGACGCCAGATATTTTCGTCGAAGGAACGCGTCGTGTCGGTACGCAAGAAATGGGCGCGGCCGTACTCGCCGCGCTTTGATCACATTGAATCAATTGAGTTGAGGATCTCTTGATGTTGCAAGTCGGAATCGTTGGATGGCGCGGCATGGTGGGCTCGGTGCTGATACAACGCATGCGTGAAGAAAATGATTTTGCGTTGATTGAACCCGTCTTCTTCTCCACCTCACAAGCGGGCGGTCAAGGACCTGCCATTGGTCGAACCATTGGTCCCGTTCAAGACGCCAACGATTTGAAGGTGCTGGCGTCTTTGCCAGTCATTATTTCTTGCCAAGGCGGTGATTACACCAACGCCATTCATCCAAAGTTGCGTGCAGCTGGGTGGAAGGGCTATTGGATTGATGCGGCCAGTGCATTACGTATGCAAGATCAAGCGGTCATTATTTTGGATCCGGTCAATATGCCGGTCATTACGCGTGCCTTAGATGCCGGATTGCGCGACTTCATCGGTGGGAATTGCACCGTCAGTTTGATGATGATGGCGCTGGATGGTTTGTTTAAAAATAATCTCATCGAGTGGATTAGTTCGATGACTTATCAAGCGGCCTCTGGTGCTGGGGCGGCGCAAATGCGCGAATTAGTCGAACAGATGACGTACCTTGGTACGCAAGCCAACACGTTGATGGCCGATCCTGCTAGTTCAGCCCTAGCGATCGATCAAGTTGTGACTCGCGCGTTGCATTGTGATGCGTTTCCAAAAACGCAGTTTGGTTATCCATTAGCGGCGAGCTTGTTGCCTTGGATTGATAAAGATTTAGGTAACGGCCAAAGTCGCGAAGAGTGGAAAGGGCAAGCCGAAACCAACAAAATTCTTGGACGAACAACCGAGCCTTTGCCTGTGGATGGAATATGTGTGCGCGTGAGCTCAATGCGTTGTCATTCACAGGGCTTGACTGTGAAATTGAAAAAAGATGTGCCGATTGCTGAAATCGAAAGCATGCTTGCGGCTGGAAATTCATGGGTGGATGTGGTGCCCAATCGTCGTGAGGAGTCGCTTGCGCAACTCACGCCGGCGCAGGTGAGTGGCACATTACGCGTGCCGATTGGTCGCTTGCGCAAGATGTCGATGGGCCCCACTTACATAGCGGCGTTTACGGTTGGCGACCAACTTCTTTGGGGTGCTGCTGAACCCTTACGTCGAATGTTGCGAGTGCTGCTGACCCGCGGTATTTAGCTGAGCGTGATTGTTTGCATGCAACGCACGCACGTGCTGGATGCAAAAAACGTATAAAAAATCAGCTCTTGCAAGTCACTACTTCGGGTGCTAGCTTGAAGTGTTGAACGGCCCGCGCTTTTTACGCGGCCGAATTCGCGTGCACTGCTGGAGAAAAATTTACGTGATGATGAACAACGGCGCTCGTTGGGTGATTGCATTCGTCTTTGTGATGCTCCCCACTTTGGTCCAAGCGGTGGGTCTTGGTACATTGCGTATTACCTCTGCATTGGGTCAGCCTTTGGTTGCAGAAGCCGATGTGATCGCATTGCCACCAGGCGAAGAAAATACATTACGTGTTGGTCTCGCATCGCCTGAGGCGTTTCAGCGTGCAGGTATTGAAATGTCGCCCTTGTTGCAATCGTTTCACTTTGCTGTGCAAAAGCATGGGGCTATTTCAACGGTACGAATCACCAGCACCCGCCCCATTCCAGAACCGTTTCTGGATGTGTTGGTGGAGTTGAGTTGGTCGAGCGGTCGTCTGGTACGTGAATATAGTTTTCTTTTAGATCCGCCCGTCACGACCACGGTTGCTTTACCGGTCACGCCAAACGCACCGACGACACCTCACAGCGCAAGTCGTGCGGAGCCGTCCTCTTCGTCAACGGTGGTGGTGTCTCCAACGCCCACCGAAGCGACAACCATCGCGCGCGTCACAGCAGCGCAGACCAAGCCGGCATCGGCACGTCCCAACACGCAAGAACAACGCGCAGTGCCGCGTGTTCACCAAGTTCAATCTGGCGAGACCTTGAGTGCCATCGCACAGGACTATTTGCCGAGTGGCGCGCAGCTTGCGCAGCTCTTGATGGCTTTTCAGCAAGAAAATCCTGAGGCTTTTGTCGATCAAAACATCAACCGATTACGTGCAGGGGTTGCTTTGCGCGTGCCGCCGGCACAAGTGACACTGGCGATCGATTTACCGCAAGCGCAACGTGATGTCAGGGCGCAAACGCGCTCGTTTCTCTCTAAAGAACGAAGCGCTCCACGTACGGGTCAAGACGATCCAACCGCGGCCGCAACAACGCCGGCTGGCTCAACCGCAGCTGCTGAGCATCGTGTGCGATTGGCACGGGCGGATCCGAGCGCGAACTCTAAGCAATCGCGACTGGCCCGCGAAGACGATGCAACCGCGCGCGAACGCGCATTAAAAGAGGCGCAATCTCGGGTGGTGGCGTTGGAGAAGAACGTGCAAGACCTCCAGCAGGTGATCGCTGTGCGTAATCAAGCACTTGCAGCTTTAGACGGGCAAACGATGACAAAGTCTGCAACCTTGCTATCCTCTCAGTCTGGCGTTCAACCCTCCGTGTCTGTTGCATCCGAAGTCCCTTCCGACGTAAAGGCGAGTTCCGTGTTTTTAATCGATCCGGTCTACGAGTTTTTTGATCAATTACCTTTGCATGCGGCGGCTGTGATCGCATTGGTGGTTTTGTTACTCGGGTTGCTGCTTGTGGCGTTACGTCGCAAAGATCCACAACCCAATGGGCAATCACATGCACCGTCTATGCCCGAAGGTGCGCAGGGCTTTGCGCTGGTTGATCATCTGCCCAACCTTGATTTGAGCGTGCCAGATACGCCTGCGGATGCGGCCCCCTACACCCCACCTAGTCTGTCGATATACGCAGCCGATTTGCCCGCAACGACGCAGACGGAGACGGCTGCGCACGTTGCATCGGTGGTGCCTCCAGTGTTTGCCAACGCGCCCGCTCCTGAAAGTTTTAGTCAATTGCTTGGGCGCGCTTCGCATGCGCTTCGAGAGTCGCACCCGTCACCAGAACCGTTGACGGATTTTCGTTTGGATTTTTCGACGCCTGCCGAGACGGCGCCAGCCAGCGAACCAACGCCGAGTACACAGCCTTTTGATTTATCCGCTATTGATTTAGATCTTGGTGAAACACCCATCGTTACACCGAGCACCCCATGGCAAGAAGTCACGACAAAAATCGCCCTTGCACAGGCTTATAGTGAGATGGGCGATGTGGTCGGCGCTCGCGAGTTATTGAACGAGGCGCTGGCCGAAGGCGATGCAGAACAGCAGGCACAAGCGCGCGCATTGCTAGATAAAGTAGGTGCGGGTGTGTCCTCCTGATGCGGATCGCGTTGGGTGTTGAGTACGATGGTTGTCCGTTCCTCGGGTGGCAAACGCAATCAGGTGGTGGGGCGGTGCAAGATGCACTGGAGGCTGCATTAACGTCTATCGCTGGTGAGCCGATTGCCACGACGTGTGCGGGTCGTACCGATCGGGGTGTACATGCCCGTGGTCAGGTGGTTCACTTTGATACGCAGGTTGAGCGCCCCGACACGGCTTGGGTGCGCGGTGTGAATGCTTTGTTACCGAGCGCAGTGGCAGTGCGGTGGTCTAAACGGATGCCTGAAAATTTTAGTGCGCGTTATTCGGCCGTGGCACGAACCTATCGTTATGTGATTTTAAATCGCAGTGTGCGACCGGCAATCGACGCCCAACAAGTCGGTTGGTGGCATGTCCCGCTTGACGTCGAGGCGATGCACAGTGCTGCGCAGGCCTGGATTGGCACGCACGATTTTTCGGCATTTCGCTCAAGTCAGTGTCAATCCAAAACGCCGATTCGGACGTTGGCACGGTGCGATGTCACGCGCTCTGGGGAACGCGTGATTTTCACCCTCACGGCCAATGCGTTTTTGCATCATATGGTTCGTAATCTGGTCGGCGCCTTGGTTTATATCGGTTCTGGACGCGAACCGATCACTTGGGCTGCACATTTACTTGAACAGCGTGAACGATCACGCGCCGCGCCGACGTTTTCAGCGGCGGGCCTCACGCTGATGCGGGTGACGTATCCTGCGGAGTGGGCGTTGCCCGAAATGACCGATGGGGATGCGGTGTTGCCTGTCGATTCGATGGAGTTCGCTGGATGAGAACACGCGTAAAAATTTGCGGGATCACCCGTTTAGAGGATGTGCATGCATCGGTGGCAGCTGGCGCTGATGCGATTGGCTTGGTGTTTTATGCACCGAGCCCCCGAGCGCTCAAGCCGCAACAAGCAGCTCGGTTGGTCGACGCGCTGCCGCCCTTTGTACAAAGTGTGGCGCTATTTGTGAACCCAACCGCCGCAGAAGTCGATGACGTGCTACAAACAGTACGTCCTACTTTGTTGCAGTTTCACGGTGATGAGTCCCCTGAATTTTGCGCCGGATTCGGTGTGCCGTGGATAAAGGCGTGCCGGATCAAGCCTGGGGTCGATTTGTTAGAATACTTTACGCGTTACCCAGACACGCGTGCTTGGTTGGCCGATGCGTGGGTCGAGGGCTACGGCGGCGCCGGACAACGCTTTGACTGGAATGTCTTACCGCAGCAGCGTCGCAAGCCGCTCATCTTGTCGGGCGGATTGTCGCCTGAGAATGTTGCTGCTGCGATTCATCAAGTGAAGCCTTGGGCGGTCGATGTGTCGAGTGGCGTGGAATCTGCCCCCGGATTGAAAGACGCAGCGAAGTTGGCGATGTTTATGAAAGAGGTCAGAAATGCAGATCTATGATTTACCGGATGCGCGTGGACACTTTGGTCCCTATGGCGGTGCTTTTGTATCCGAAACGCTGACCCAAGCGCTTGAACAATTACGCGCGGCTTATGCACGCTATCGCGAAGATCCAGCGTTTATTGCGGAATTTAAAAACGAACTCAAACATTACGTCGGTCGTCCAAGTCCGGTCTATCACGCTAAACGCTGGTCCGAACTGTTGGGTGGTGCGCAAATTTATTTGAAGCGCGAAGACTTAAACCACACCGGCGCGCACAAAATCAATAACACCATTGGTCAGGCATTACTTGCACGTCGGATGGGAAAACCTCGCGTGATTGCCGAAACTGGCGCGGGACAACACGGGGTGGCAACTGCCACGGTGGCTGCCCGCTTTGGCATGCAGTGTGTGGTGTACATGGGCTCCGAGGACGTGAAGCGTCAGGCACAAAACGTTTATCGCATGAAGTTGCTCGGTGCGACGGTGGTGCCCGTTGAGTCCGGTTCTAAAACGCTCAAGGACGCGTTGAATGAAGCCATGCGTGATTGGGTGAGTAATGTCGACGACACGTTTTACATTATCGGCACGGTGGCGGGCCCGCATCCTTATCCCATGATGGTGCGCGACTTTAATTCCGTGGTCGGTGAAGAGTGCAAATGGCAGATGCCAGAAATGGTTGGCCGACAACCGGATCAAGTCATCGCTTGCGTGGGCGGTGGATCCAATGCCATGGGCATTTTTTATCCGTATATTGCGCTCGAGGGCGTGCGTTTGATTGGCGTCGAAGCTGCGGGTGAAGGTATGCAAAGTGGCAAGCACGCCGCGTCGCTTTCGGCCGGTAAGCCCGGTGTGTTGCACGGTAATCGCACGTATTTATTGCAGGACGCCAACGGACAGATCGTCGAAACGCATTCCATTTCAGCTGGTCTCGATTACCCAGGCGTGGGCCCTGAGCATGCGTGGTTAAAAGATTCTGGTCGTGCTGAATACGTGGGTATCACCGATAGCGAAGCGTTAAAAGCGTTTCATGATTGCTGTCACTACGAGGGCATCATCCCCGCGTTGGAATCGGCACACGCGTTAGCGTATGCGGCAAAAATTTCGCCGACCTTACCTAAGGACCAAGTGCTACTGGTGAATTTATCCGGGCGCGGTGATAAAGATATGCATACGGTGTCGGAGAAATCCGGCATAGCTTTTTAATGTCTCGTATCGCGCAGCGCTTTGCCCAGTTAACACAGGCCAAGCGAAAAGCACTCATCCCGTATATCACTGCGGGTGACCCGGATCTGCACACCACCGAAGCGTTGCTGCATGCGTTGGTTGAAAGCGGTTGCGATATTTTAGAAATCGGCGTGCCATTTTCTGATCCGATGGCCGATGGCCCAGCCATCCAGCGGGCAGGCGAGCGTGCCTTAAAGCAGCACATTGGGTTGGTGGATATTTTGTCCATGGTCCAGCGCTTTCGATTGCGCGATACAGCAACGCCGATCGTCTTGATGGGCTATGCCAATCCCATTGAAGCGATGGGACAAAAAAACTTTGTGCTCGCTGCGCAAGCCGCAGGGGTGGACGGCGTGTTGGTGGTGGATTACCCACCCGAAGAATGCGAAGAATTTACCGCATTGTGTCGAGCGCACGCAGTTGATCCGATCTTTTTATTGGCGCCAACTTCCACTGATGCGCGCATCGCTGCCGTTGCCAAACAAGGCAGTGGTTATCTTTATTACGTCTCGTTAAAAGGCGTGACTGGCGTAAAGGCCGTGGATGCAAGTGAGGTAGCGCTACATTTGCCCAAGTTGCGTGCGGCCTCGCCCTTGCCCATCGCCGTGGGTTTTGGCATTCGCGATGCGGCCTCTGCTCGTGCGATCGCACAGGTGGCCGATGCTGTGGTGATCGGTAGTCGTATCATTACCGAAATCGAGCAATCGCCCAAAGGCGAAGAGGTGGCTCGCGTACAAGCATTTGTTCGACCCATCCGTGAGGCCCTCGACCAATGAGTTGGCTACAAAAACTGCTGCCACCAAAAATTCAACGCCATGAGGGGCAGGCAAAAAAACAAGTCCCCGAGGGTTTATGGGCGAAATGCCCTTCATGCGATGCTGTGCTGTATAGCTCTGATCTGGCCTCTAATCTCAATGTGTGTCCGAAATGCGGTCACCATCAACGCATCGGTGCACGTGCGCGTTTAGAGGCACTGCTCGATGAGGACGCACGCTTTGAGATCGGTGCAGAAGTGTTGCCAGTCGATAGCCTAAAGTTTAAGGACTCGCGGCGTTATCCCGAACGCTTGGCTGAAGCCAATGAGCAGTCCGGTGAAACCGAATCCTTGGTGGTGATGCAAGGTGCGATCAAGTCACTGGGCGTGGTGGTTGCAGCACACGAATTTGATTTTATGGCCGGCACGATGGGCGCGGTGTTGGGCGAGCGTTTTGTGCGCGGCGTACATGTGGCCATCGAACACAAACTGCCTTTCGTCGTTTTCACTGCCAGCGGTGGGGCGCGTATGCAAGAGGGTGTGTTGTCGCTCATGCAAATGGCAAAAACAAGCGCAGCGTTAGCTGAATTATCCGAACGCCGTTTACCGTTTATCTCGGTGCTCACCGACCCGACGACTGGTGGCGTGTCTGCGAGTTATGCGTTTTTGGGTGACGTGGTGGTGGCTGAGCCTAAAGCGTTGATTGGTTTTGCGGGTCCCCGAGTGATCGAGCAAACCGTGCGACAAAAATTACCAGAAGGATTTCAACGCGCAGAGTTTTTGCTCGAAAAAGGCGCGGTGGACATGATCGTCGACCGTCGTGAGATGCGCGATAAGCTCGCGCGCTTGTTATCTTTGCTACAAGGTTTACCGCCTGAGCAAACCAATTAAACGGCTACAGTGCCGTGCTGTCGGCACGTTGCACTGACCGGATACGTGGATCATGTCGACATTGCGTTCATTGCACGATTGGCTGACCTATATCGAGCGTCAGCATCCACAAAGCATTTCATTGGGCTTGGAGCGTGTGCGGCTGGTGCTTTCGCGCCTGACTTTACCGCATCGTGCTTGCGTGTTTACGGTGGGCGGTACGAACGGTAAAGGCTCGACCACCGCCATGCTAGAAGCGATGCTGCACGCCGCTGGATATCGAACGGGCCGTTATAGTTCTCCGCATCTCTTGCGCTACAACGAACGAGTACGTGTCGATGCTTGTGATGTGAGCGATGCCACCTTAGTCGAAGGATTTGAGGC
>CAWUMP010000094.1:0-8479 GCA_963923385.1 uncultured bacterium
ACCTTCGAGGACATGAAAATATTCATCTTTATGGGCTGAAAACTCAATACGCCATGCGCCGCGTTCGCAGGACCACACGCCACATGAAAACTGTCCATCCGGTGCGCGATACAGTTGTTGTGTGCCGCGTCGCGGATTGCCCGTGACTAAGCGTTCCGGTTTGGGGTAATCCACGTCAACGGTTTGGGTGTGCGCATCGATCAGTTGTAAAACGCGACGCGGCGTGCTGGCCTGTATAGACATGGGGCGATACCTTCGTTGAGATGCGCTGCATTTTAGCGGGTGCTGGGCTACTATCGCTTTCTATGTTGCGTTTTGCCGCGAATCTATCGATGTTGTATACCGAGTGGCCGTTTCTTGAGCGCTATGCGCAGGCGGCGCAAGATGGATTTGCCGGTGTGGAATGTTTATTTCCCTACGCCCATCCCGCCGAAGAGGTGGCGGCTTACTTGCACGATGCCGGTGTGCAACAAGTGTTAATCAACGCGCCGCCCGGAGATTGGGCGGCCGGTGAGAAAGGCTTGGCGGGTGTGCCTGGACAAGAAGCGGCCTTTAAACGTTCGATCGATACAGCCTTGCACTACGCGCAACAACTGCGCTGCCCCACCGTGCATGTGATGGCGGGTTTGGTGCCGCAAGGCCTTGATCGGAGGCGCGCGCGCGCGTGTTACGTCAAGAATCTTGCGTGGGCTGCAGCGCACGTTGCTGCGCACGAACTGACGCTGACCATCGAGCCCATCAATCCGCGCGATGTGCCCGGCTATTTACTCAACCATCAGGCCGAAGCGCATGACATTTGCGCAGAGGTGGGTGCGCAGAACCTACGCGTGCAAATGGATTTTTATCACTGCCAAATTGTCGAGGGCGATTTACAAACCAAGTTGCAGCGCTATGTGTCGAATGTGGCGCATATGCAAATTGCGGGTGTCCCGGATCGACATGAACCCATCCCTTGCGAAATTCACTACGCGCACTTATTTGCGGCCATTGAAGCAAGTGGCTATTGTGGTTGGATTGGTTGTGAATACCATCCGCGTGCTGGAACGCGAGCAGGTTTGGATTGGATCGCGCCATGGTTAGCTGCCGCGCCCCGAGCGATTTGAGCGGTTGGTTGATGCGCGTTAAACCAGTGCCTTTTCGATAATCTCCGCCACATCCCGAGATAAATCTGCACTGGCGCGAATTTTTTCTAAAGCTTGACGCGCTGCGCTTTGTCGCGTGGCATCAAATTTTTTCCAGCGATCAAAACATCTTGCAATGCGTGCAGCGACCTGCGGGTTGAGTGCATTGATGGCAATGATCATGTCTGCTGCAAACGCGTAGCCACTGCCATCGGCCGCATGAAAACGTACATGGTTGCCCGAAAAAAATGCACGTAACAACGAATAAATTTTATTCGGATTACGTAAATCAAACGCCGGATGCGTGGTGAGTCGCCGCACTTCTTGCAAGGTGTTAGATAAACGTGACGTGGCTTGTACGGCCAGCCATTTATCCACCACCAAGGGTTCGTCTTTCCATTGCGTGTAGAACGTCTCCAGTGCCTTGGCGCGTTCGGGCGAGTCGCTATTGGCAAGGCAAGTCAACGCCGCCATGCGATCGGTCATGTTGTTTGCAGTTTCAAATTGCGTGACGCAGCGTGTCACAATCTCTGGGTCATTGCGTTCCATGAGCAGCGAGAGACACAAATTTTTCAGCGCTCTCTTGCCGCTGTCCGTGGCGTTCGGGTTGTACGGCCCCGGTGTCTGCATGTGCGTCATGGTGTCGAGCAATTGCGTGCGCAAACCATTGGCCATCGCTAAACGTAAGCGATTGCGTGCCGCGTGCAAGGCATCCGGATCAACGAGCTCGAGATGCTCAGCCAGCGTGCCTTCCGACGGTAGCGTGAGTGCTTCAGCTGCAAACGCAGGGTCGGTGCGTGCAGAGGCAAGAATCCGCGCACAGGCTTCGAGATAAGCGGCCGGGATGGTGTGTGCACCAGCAAGAATTAATTGTGTTGCCAAACGCTGACCAGCCTCCCAGCGATTAAAGGCATCGCTGTCATGGGCCATTAAATGCGTCAACTGTTCTGTGCTGTATGCAAAATCAACAATCACTGGCGCAGAAAAATTACGCAGCAATGAAGGCACAGGGGCGCTGTCAACGTGTTCAAACACTTCGGTGTGATCGGCCTCACGTAATTCAATTAAGCGCGTGCTGCCCGCAACGTCCCCACCATCCGGTCCAACTAACCCAACCGCAAATGGCAGATGAAAGGGTTCCTTGTTGGCTTGCTCAGGGGTCGGCGGACAACTTTGTTGAATGCGTAAGGTATAACGCCGATGGTGCGCATCGTATTGTCCTGACACGGCTAAACGTGGTGTGCCTGCTTGCGAATACCAACGCTTAAATTGCGTGAGGTCGACCTGATTGGCATCGGCCATCGCCGCCACAAAATCATCGGTAGTGACCGCTTGTCCATCATGGCGCTGGAAATACAAATCCATGCCTTTGCGAAAACCTGCCGCACCCAGCAAGGTGTGTTGCATGCGTACGACTTCGGCACCTTTTTCATACACCGTCATGGTGTAGAAGTTTCGAATTTCCATGTAAGAGGGCGGACGCACTGGGTGTGCCATGGGGCCGGCGTCTTCGGGAAACTGTGCGGTACGTAAGCCACGCACTTCTTGAATTCGTTGCACCGCCCGTGAATACGTGTCCGAGCCATATTCTTGATCACGAAAAACAGTTAGCCCTTCTTTGAGGGATAACTGAAACCAGTCGCGACACGTCACGCGATTGCCCGTCCAGTTATGAAAGTATTCGTGCGCCACCACGCGATCGATATTCATGTAATCGATATCGGTCGCGGTATCGGGTCGAGCCAAAATATATTTCGTGTTGAAAATGTTCAGGCCTTTATTTTCCATAGCACCTGAATTGAAATCGCTCACCGCCACAATCACGTACTGATCGAGATCGTATTCCAAACCAAAGACGTTCTCATCCCAGCGCATGGCTTGTTTGAGACAGTGCATTGCAAAGTTGCATTGATCGAGTTTGCCGGGTTCAACATAGACCGCCAACCGCACACTGCGCCCCGCGTGTGTGGTGAAGGTGTCCTCGAGTAAATCGAGTTGTGCAGCCACCAAAGCAAATAAATAGGCGGGCTTAGGAAACGGATCTTCAAACTTGGCCCAATGCCGACCGCCACGTTGCTGGCCTTTAGCGATGCAATTTCCATTCGAAAGTAAGACGGGATATTTGTCTTGATCCGCGCGTACCGTGCAGGTAAAGCGCGCCATCACATCGGGGCGATCTGGATAAAAGGTGATGCGACGAAACCCTTGCGCTTCGCATTGCGTGAAGAACCCCGTCTTCGAAGCGTACAAGCCTTCGAGTTTGGTGTTGGTTTGCGGCACGATCACGCACTGCGTTTCAACAGTGCAAGCGCGGGGTAGATTGGCAATCACTAAGTGATCAGCGCTGAGTGTGTAATCGGCTGCAACAAGTTTTTTGCCATCGACAGCCACGGATTGCAGCGTGAGTTCTTCGCCATCGAGAACGAGCGGGGCGTCGGCGGGTGCTTCTTCAGCGCGTTGCACCTGTAACCGAGCACGAACCAGTGCGTCGTGTTCGCGAATCTCAACATCCAGCTCAAGGTGCGAAACCCGCCAGGTCGGCGGCGCGTAATCTTTGAGGTAAATCGTCTGGTTTGCAGGTTCGCGCATGGAAAGTGTGGTCGGTCGAGTAAAGTGGATGCTGCAATTTTAGCTTGGATGTGTGCCTTCGCGTGGCTTGATTCCGTGTTCGCCGTACAATCGAAACGGATCGATGCGTGCTGATAAGGCGTTGTTTTGCACGGCGTATGGCCTGAAAGCCGTTCGATGATGGAGTCACCGATGAAGATTGTGATTGTGACGCCTACGTTACCTGCAAGTGGGCATGGCAACGGAACCACCGCGCTTCGCTGGGCGCGACATTTGCGTGCGCTTGGTCATCGTGTGCAGATCGTGACCAGTTGGCAAGATGCGCCAGCCGATTTCATGATCGCTTTGCACGCGTATCGCAGCCATGATTCGATCGCGCGTTGGCGCGATCGCCATCCGAAATCTCCGCTCGTGTTGGTGCTCACCGGAACGGATATTTATCGCGATCTCGAATTGCATGCCCAAGCACGATTGTCTTTAACATTGGCGGATCAATTGGTGGTGCTTCAGGCGCAGGCATTCGAGATGATCCCAGCCCAGTTGCAAGCGCGGTGTCGTGTGATTGAGCAATCAGTCTCTTTGAAATTGCGTGCACGAACTGCTGCAGTCAAGCGTTCATTTTTAGTGAGTGTGATCGGGCATCTGCGCGCTGAAAAAGATCCGTTCTGCACGGCCCAAGCGTTAGCGTACTTACCAGAACGCAGTCGAATACGTGTGGCGCATTTTGGCGCAGCCTTAGCGCCCGCGTATGCTGAACAAGCGCAGCGCTGGATGCAGCAGCAATCTCGCTATCACTGGTACGGAGCACGCGCCCATGACATCACCATGCGGTGGTTGGCGCGTAGCCAATTGATGGTGATCTCCAGCCGCATGGAAGGTGGTGCGCACGTGGTGTCCGAGGCCATCGCGCTGGGCGTGCCGATTTTGGCGTCGCAGATCGCGGGCAATATCGGGTTACTCGGTCCAGCGTATCCGGGGTATTTTCCAACACATGATGCATCGGCATTGGCCACGCTGTTAATGCGTGCCGAGAGCGAAGAAAATTTTTTATTGCAGTTACAAACGGCTGTGCTGCAACGGCGCTCGCTCGTCGACCCGATGCGTGAGCGTGCGGCGTTGAAATCACTCACCTCACTGACTGTGTTAGGCAGGGATAACGCGTAAACGCGCAAGCGTTGTATCGGTGCGCGCTTGTAGATGTCCGATCGTTTTGGCGTCAAGAAAGCCGTGCGTGCTGAGTAGGGCGTGCACGGCGGCTTCTGCTTTTGGTGCGCATGCAATCAGTAACCCACCGCTGGTTTGCGGATCAGTGATGAGTGTTTTGATCCAATCTGGTGCGTTGTTGGGCAGTTGAACTTCCGCGCCATATCCAGACCAATTGCGTTCGGTAGCCCCAGTGCGTGTGCCTTGCTGCGCCCAGTGCAAGGCTTCGGTGATGACAGGGATTTGCGCAAAATCAATTTGCGCATCTAAATTTGAGCCACGACACATTTCGAGTAAGTGACCAGCCAAGCCAAATCCTGTGACATCGGTGAGGGCATGAACGTCGTTCAATTCAGACAGAGCTTTTCCTGGTGTGTTTAAACGTGTGGTCGATGCAATCATGGCGGCATAGCCTTGCGTTGATAACACGCCTTTTTTTAATGCAGCTGAGAGCACGCCAACGCCCAGCGGCTTACTCAAAATTAATCGATCACCTGCCCGTGCGCTGCTGTTGCGCTTGACCTTGTCCGGATGCACTAGACCTAAGGCGACTAAACCGTAAATCGGTTCAAGCACATCAATCGAATGCCCACCGGCAATGGGTATGCCTGCAGCGTGACACACCGACTCACCGCCTGCCAGAATTTTTCCAATCACATCGATGGGTAATTTTTCGAGTGGCATACCAACAATCGCCAAGGCAAAAATCGGCGTACCACCCATCGCGTAGATGTCTGAGATTGCGTTGGTGGCAGCGATGCGACCAAAGTCATACGGGTCATCGACAATCGGCGTAAAAAAATCCGTGGTGGCAATGAGTGCTTGTTGGTCATTGAGCCGATAGACTGCCGCATCGTCTGCGGTTGCGGTTCCCACCATCAACGCTGCTGGTAAGCCGCGCACGGGAGTTTGCGCAAGCAATTGAGATAGGACAGCGGGAGCGATTTTGCAACCGCAACCGCCGCCATGACTAAAGCTGGTTAATCGAATCGATTGGTCTGTGGATTGCATGGTGTCGGAGGTCTTAGAAAAAAGTGGTGAAAGGATGCGCGCAAGATCATTCTGGATGGTGGATGATTTGGGGTGACTGTTGTCGCTCGGATAAAAAAGCCCCCAAAATTTTTGCGGTGTGTGAGCGGGTGTTTGGTGTGTTGATTTCTTCTGGCGCGCCTTGGGCAACGACTTCGCCGCCACCATCACCGCCTTCGGGACCCAAATCAATCATCCAATCGGCTTCGGCCATCACGTCTAAATTATGCTCAATGACCACCACACTATTACCCGCATCGACTAGGCGATGTAGCACATGAATTAATTTTTCGACATCCGCCATGTGCAGTCCCACGGTGGGTTCGTCCAGTACATACAACGTGTGTTTGTGCTCACCGCCGCGCCCAGGCCGAGACAAAGCGTTGCCTTCGGCATCCATGCGCACTTTGGAGAGTTCTGTCACCAGTTTAATCCGTTGTGCTTCACCACCCGATAGCGTGGGACTTTGTTGACCAAGCGTGAGATATCCCAGTCCAACATCTTGTAAGAGTCGTAATGCATGATGAATAGCAGAATGCGCCGAAAAGAATGTGACCGCCTCATCCACGCTCATCGCTAACACATCTCCAATGGTGTGCTCGCGCCAGCGCACACTGAGTGTTTCAGGATTAAAGCGTTTGCCACGACACGCTTCACATAACACGCGCACATCCGGCAAGAAGGACATTTCGATTTTCTGCACACCTTGACCTTCGCAGGACTCACAGCGTCCTCCGGAGGTGTTAAAGGAAAAGCGGCTAGCGGTCCAGCCGCGCATGCGTGCCTCTGTCGTTTCAGAAAACAGACGTCGGATGGCATCCCAAAACCCAACGTAGGTGGCGGGGCAGGAACGCGGTGTTTTTCCGATCGGTGTTTGATCCACTTCGAGTACGCGTCCGACCGCTTGCCAGCCGCGTAATTCACGACAACCGCTTGCCGCAGATTGGCCAGATTTTCTGCCAGCATCAGAAGTCAGGCGCGATAAATTGGCATGCAAAATATCGCGCGCTAAGGTGGATTTACCGGAGCCCGACACGCCAGTAATCACACACAAGCGCGCCAACGGAATACGTGCATCGGTATTTTTTAAGTTGTGTAGCGAGGCGCCGCGAATATCAATGCTCGGCGTTTGTTTGGTGACCCCGCGTCGTGGATGAATCGGATGGCGCAGGGGGGACTTTAAAAAACGACCCGTGATGGATGCCGGGTTATTCATGAGGGCTGTGGCGTTACCTTGCGCGATGATTTCACCGCCTAAACGACCAGCACCTGGGCCTAAATCGATCACATGATGCGCACGTCGGATCGTGTCTTCATCGTGTTCCACCACCACCAAGGTGTTGCCTTTGGCTTCGAGTTGTTCAAGGACGTTAAGCAAGATTTGATTGTCGCGCGGATGTAAGCCGATGGTCGGCTCATCTAGGATGTAACACACACCACGTAAGTTAGATCCCAATTGCGCGGCCAAGCGAATGCGTTGTGCTTCACCACCAGAGAGCGTGGGGGCAGATCGATTGAGCGCTAAATAACCCAAGCCCACATCGTTTAAGAACCCCAAACGCGCGCGCAATTCGGCGAGCAAATCACGCGCAATTTCTTCGTCGCGACCGGTGAGTTGGAGTGCCGACATTTCATCAGCGATCCGCGAGACGGGTAAGGCAGTAAAGTCGGCAATCGATCGATTGGCATAGCGCACCGCCAGCGCCTGTGCATTGAGTCGTTGACCGTTGCAACTGACGCACGCTTCTTCGACCTCCAGCCAATCGGCAAAACGATCCAGCATTTGATCTTCAGTGCCGGTTTTTTCGTGCGATGCATCCCACTGAAAGCCAGTGAGTTTGATGCCCGTACCAAAACAGGTGGTGCACCAGCCATGGGTTGAATTAAACGAAAATAATCGCGGATCAAGTTCGTTAAAACTCCGTGCGCAGCTGGGACAAGCGCGTTTGGTTGAAAACACCTGTTGCTTTAATTGCAACTCGACCATGCCGGCGCTGTTGCGCTGACCTTTGGCTGCTGCAGCCACGAGGGCATCTAGATCGGACAGTACATGCACCACGCCTTTGCCATATTCCAATGCGCTGCTGAGCGCTGCGCGTAACTGCGCTTCGTGCTCTGGTAACACGCGCAAATCAGCCACCGGTAACTCAATGGTGTGCTCTTTAAAGCGATCCAATCTCGGCCAACGATCTGTCGGTAAAAATGCACCGTCAACCCGAAGATGGGTGTAACCCCGCGCGGCAGCCCATTTGGCCAAATCGGTGTAGTAGCCTTTGCGTGCCGTCACCAATGGGGCCAGTAAGCCCACGCGTTGTCCGCGATAGTCGCGTAACAAACGGGCTGCAATCGCCGCTTCGCTTTGCGGTTCGATCGCGACTTGGCAATCGGGACAATACTGGGTACCCAGCTTGACGTACAGTAATCGCAGGAAGTGATAAATCTCGGTGAGTGTTGCTACAGTTGATTTACGTCCGCCGCGCGAAGTGCGTTGTTCAATTGCAACCGTGGGCGGAATACCGTCTGTCTCTTATACACATCTGACGCTGCCGACGATACTC
>CAWUMP010000095.1:0-8418 GCA_963923385.1 uncultured bacterium
ACACCACATCGCGCGGCACATTTTTTCCTGTGTACATCCCATACCACGCATAGGTTTCGTACTCTGGCATACCCGCTTCGATGGCGGTTGGAATATCCGGCATCGACGGATGGCGCGATTTTCCGGCGACCGCTAAGACCCGCAGTTTGCCTGACTTGTAATGCTGTAGGACGGTGAGCGTACTGGTAAAACCTACTTCGATATGGCCACCCAACATATCCGTCATGATCTGCGAACCGCCTTTGTAAGGCACATGCATCAAATCTACACCTGCTTGCTGCTTAAATTGTTCTCCCGCTAAGCGCGACGAAGGTTCAGAACTACCAAAGCGCAATTTGCCAGGATGCGCTTTTGCATAACTCACAAACTCTCGTAACGTATTGGCTGGCACAGAGGGCGTCACGACCACCACCCACGGTGAGGTCGCAATCAATGTCACCGGTGAAACATCATTCACAGGGTCAAATGGCATCGTCTTTTGTAAGCTGGCATTGATCACATGCGCGCCGACCACCACGGCCACGTTGTAACCATCGGGCGGGGACTTCAACACGCTGTCTGTACCCACAATCCCATTCGCACCTGGTCGATTTTCAACAAAGACGTTTTGTGACCAAGCCTCAGAAAGTTTTTGCGCCAGTTGGCGACTGATAATGTCTGTACCCCCACCCGGTGCGTAGGGCACCACGATCCGCATCGGTTTATTTGGAAAACCTTGCGCTTGTACCTCCGACCAAAGACTGCTCGCACTCAAGAACAGTGCACAACCCAAAAGTAAAAACCGACGCATGGAAACCCCTTTCAACGCAACGTTTAGGCGGGATGACGTTGGAGATATTGTTTGGCAATGATCATGCGCTGCATCTCATTGGTGCCTTCGCCAATACATAACAAGGGCGCATCACGATACAAGCGCTCCACAGGAAACTCTTTTGAATATCCGTACCCACCATGAATCCGCATGGCTTCGTGGGCATTTTCAAATGCAGCCTCTGTGGCGAAATATTTGGCCATGCCGGCTTCCATATCGCAACGCTCACCCTGGTCATAAATTTTTGCGGCATTACCCACCAACAATCGCGCTGCTTCCGTACGCGTTGCCATCTCGCCTAGCTTTAACTGAATGGCTTGATGCTGCGCAATCGGTTT
This sequence comes from uncultured bacterium, assembly GCA_963923385.1. Taxonomy (GTDB): domain Bacteria; phylum Pseudomonadota; class Gammaproteobacteria; order Burkholderiales; family SG8-39; genus SZAS-79. The sequence continues at coordinate 1,150 of CAWUMP010000095.1, forward strand.
ACCGAAGGTTTCGCGTTGCTGAGCATAACGTGCGGCTTCATCCAGCGCAGCTTGTGCGATGCCAACCCCACGTGCAGCAACATTAATACGTCCGAGCTCTAGACCACCGACGGCATGATGAAACCCTCGACCCTCTTCGCCACCGATCAAATTGGCCAGGGGTACGCGGTAATCGCGGAACACCAATTCAGCCGAATCAATGCCTTTGTAGCCGAGCTTTTCTAATTTGCGGCTGGCTTCAAAGCCCGGTCCTTTTTCGCACAAAAACATACTCATGCCACGATGACGTGGCTGAGCGTCGGGATCGGTCTTGGTCAAAATGGCAAAGCAACTGCCTTGTATTCCATTGGATATCCAAGTCTTGGTGCCATTGAGCACGTAATGATCACCATCACGTCGGGCGCGCAATCGGATCGCCTGCAAGTCGGTACCCGCATTGGGTTCAGTTAATCCCAAGCCACCGCGTAGCTGACCGGAGGCAAACCGAGGCAAGTAATGTCGCTTGATGTCTTCACTTGCATAGCGTTCAACCAACAACGCCATCATCAGGTGCGAATTAAAAATACCGGTAAGTGACATCCACACTTCAGAAATTCTTGAAACAATGCGCGCATACAAGGCCGCAGATAAACCGAGTCCACCATACTGAGGGCTAATCGTCGCCCCAAATAAACCTAAAGCCTTCATTTGCTCGACCATCTCGGCTGGCCAAATGTCGTCGTGTTCAAATTTGGCCACATGCGGACGCACTTCGCGTTCGAGCCACCGGTCAATCGCATCCAATATTTGTTGCGCCTCGTCAGACTCTAGCCCAACAGCATAGGCTGGACGCACAGGATCAGTGCTCGCGCTCATGACCTTACTCTCCTCATTAATATCACCAAAAAAAATTAAAACTCAATATCCTGCATCTGTTTCTAAGCGATTTCCGCGACGCATCACCAACATGGTTCGGTCAAACTCACATACCAATTCATTGCGCTGATTAAATCCACGCGTTCGAATACTCACGATGCCTTGATCTGGTCGAGACTTCGATTCGCGCTTAGAGAGCACTTCCGATTCAGCGATCAAGGTGTCACCAATAAACACTGGTTTGGGTAACTTAATATCGGTCCAACCTAAATTTGCGATGGCTTTTTGGCTGGTGTCAGACACACTCATTCCCACCAGCACCGATAACGTTAAGGTGCTCACAATCAAACGTTGCCCAAATTCAGTGTGCTTGGCGTACTCAGCATCAAAGTGCACCGGATGCTTATTCATGGTGAGCAAGGTAAACCAAGTGTTATCGGTTTCAGACAATGTTCGACCCGGTCGATGTTCATAAATATCACCGGGATGAAAATCTTCGAAGTACCGACCAAAGCGCTCGCGATAGCGTTGTGCGCCGATCTCCACTGATTCACCCGCCATAGCCATCTCCGTGTTGAGTGCACCACATCAATGAATTGGTGTGATACGTTGCGGTGCAGTGTGTTGCGTTATGCAGCGTGATATTGCGAAATCTTGATTTGTCCGGACAATAGTAGCAGAATCAAACTTCGCTTTGGGAGGCGCGCATGCACACTCGATTCGACGCTGCGAAACATCGAACGCACAAAAAAATAAATGTGATATTCGCCGCCGTCATGACCATTGGGCTACTCAGCACGTTCGCCTGTTCCTTGATTGGGATGAGCGTAGCGTTTGCACAAGAGGCTCACTATCCGCAACGCGCTATTCGTATGGTGGTGGGATTCCCACCCGGTCAAGCCACCGACATCGTTGCACGCACGGTGGCAGAGAAGCTCAGTCTTCGTTGGGGCCAAAGTGTTGTCATCGATAACAAACCGGGTGCGGCCGGCATTATTGGTACTGAACAGATGCTCAAAGCACCAGCCGATGGTTACACCGTGTTAATGAGCTCGAGCGGTCCGCTCGCGATTAATCCTGGGTTGTACAGCAAGCTGCCGTATGACCCAATCCGCGATATTCAACCCATCGCCATGGGCGCAGTGGTGCCTTTATTTTTAGTCGTCCACCCTTCGCTACCGGTGCAATCGGTTCAAGAACTCATCAGCCTTGCGCGTGCGCGGCCCGGAAAAATTAACTACGCCTCTGGGGGAAGTGGCTTAACCAATCATTTGGCCATGGAAATGTTCAAGTCAGCAGCCAACATTGATCTCATGCACATTCCTTATAAAGGTGGCCCACCAGCAGTCACCGACTTAATTGCCGGTCAAGTACAAGTGATGTTCGAGACCGGTCCGGGGATCTTGCCGCACGTAAAAGCTGGCAAGGTTCGCGCACTCGGTGTGGGGAGCATTCGTCGCTCCGCTTCGATGCCTGAATTACCAACGGTTGCTGAATCTGGTATCAGCGGCTTTGATGGTGTTGCATGGATTGGACTCGTCGCCGCACGCGGTGTACCCAAAGCAATCATTGAAAAGTTAAATCACGAGGTCAATGCCATCGTGGCGCTACCCGATGTACGCGAGCGCTTCATGGCGCTCGGTGCCGAAGCGGCACCGCGCAGTGCGGATGAATTTGATGCTTACATGCGTCAAGAAATCACCAAATGGGGTAAAGCAATTCGCGACTCTGGCGCCAAGGTCGATTAGCTCACCGTCCGATGCTTGGCAGTGTATGACCCATTTGATTATCGAAAGCACGCTGCCTGATGACCATCATCAATAACGCCGCACCCTTACCCTTAACTGGATTACGTATCCTCGCCGTCGAACAATATGGCGCAGGTCCGGCCGGCACGGTCTACATGGCTGATCTGGGCGCTGAAGTGATCAAAATTGAAAATCTACGCGATGGTGGGGATGTGGGCCGTAGCGTGGGTCCACATTTTTTTGGTCCCGGTGACAGCCAATTTTTTCAGACCTTCAATCGGAACAAAAAATCGATTGCACTCGATTTACAAACCGACGCAGGTCAATCCGTTCTACGGGATCTTGCGCGCACTGCAGATGGCATCACCAATAATCTACGCGGTGATTTACCCGCCAAACTCGGTCTCACGTATGCAGACTTAGCCGATTGCAATCCACGGATTGTGTGTTGTCATTTATCTGCATACGGCCGAGAGGGTTCTCGTGCAGCGTGGCCAGGCTATGACTACCTCATGCAAGCCGAAGCGGGTCATATGTCACTCACTGGCGAACCAGAGAGCCCACCCACCCGCTACGGATTGTCCGTCGTTGATTTAATGACCGGATTAACCGCTTCGTTTGCGATGGTCTCTGGCATCCATGGTGCGCGTACCACCGGTCGAGGACGCGATTTAGACACCAGTTTGTTTGATCTTGCACTGTTTAATTTGAACTACCCTGGAACCTGGTTTTTAAATGCCGGCGCTGTCACCCAACGTGAAGCACGCTCCGGACATCCATCCTTGGTCCCCAGCCAACTACAACGCACCAAAGATGGCTGGATTTTTATCATGTGCAATAAAGAAAAATTCTGGGCAATCTTGTCCAATGCACTGGGTCATCCAGAATGGACGACACATCCGCACTATGCAAATTTTTCTGCACGTTTAGCACACCGCCTTGAAGTGACTCAGCTGTTAGATGATGCACTGATGTGCGACACGACAGAAGCATGGCTCAACAAACTCTCAGGCAAAGTACCCGTTGCCCCCGTATACGATGTAGCGCAAAGTCTGACCAATCCATTTGTGCATGAACGTGGCAACGTACAGACTTACGTGTATCCGGATGGTCGAACCGCGCAGCTGATTGCTGGACCGATTCGTTGTGCCGATGCACCCGCCCCATTACGTGCTGCGCCAGCACTCGGTGCGGACACAGACGATTTACTTTCTGAAATCGGCTATGACGCAGCACAAATTCAAGCACTTCGCCAAGCCAATGTTATAGGCTAATACATGACTAATACATGAAGCCGCATCGTTACGAACAAATCGCACATGCGTTAAGTCAGCGTATTACCACCGGCCGTTTAGCCGTTGGTGATCATCTCCCCACCGAAGCGGATCTATGCAAACGGTATCGAGTTAGTCGCTACACAGCGCGTGAAGCCCTACGGGTACTACGCGAAGCGGGATTAGTCACACGACGACGACGCGCTGGCACCATCGTCACCGCAGCGCAATCACGCGGAGCGTTTCAATTACCGATCGGTTCGGCAACGGAGCTGTTTCGTTACGCAAAGGGCATACGTTTAGAAATTGAACAACGTGCTACCCAACGGAGTACTGCGCAAATGCAAACGCTCCTCGGTGGTGGACGAGGCCATCCTTGGTTTGTCTTGGAGGGGATCCGCCGCCAACATGCCCGCGCTAAACCGGCCTGCGTCATCACGGTTTATTTGCATGCTGTTCTGGCGGATGTGTACGCACACATACCAACGGTTGGTGCGGTCATTTATCCAATGATAGAAAAAACATTGGGCGTCGGTATTGTTTGGATACGCCAACGTATCGAAGCGATCGAACTCAACGAGCGCGACGCACAGCGACTTAACGTCGCCAGCGGTAGTTGTGGTTTACGCGTGCTACGTTTTTATTACGATGCCAATGAACGTTTGCTGCAATGTTCTGATTCACGCCATGCCGGACATGCTTTTGCGTATGAAATGCGTTTACAACGCGAGTAACCTCACCTGCGCGCTGCATCGCTCACGTTAGGCTCGCTTACAGCTTTGCCAAGCCACAAAACGCCAACCTTGATCGGTGTTGACCCACACGGCTAAAAACGCGATATCGAGCACCTTGGCTTCACCAAACACTTCAACATTGAGCAGTGCTTTGCCAGTGACAAACGCAGTATCGCCATAGATTTGTACTTTTTCATCCATACGCTTTGCGGCGGTATAGCGATATTTTTTTCCCATCGAGCCAATCAAGCTCGTCTTGTCATCAATCGCTCCCGAGGAATGGGTGTACACCAAGCGGTCGTGATAAATCCGACCGAGTGCGGTGGTATCTAGCGCGATGGTCGCTGCGTAACGTTGATCCTCTAATGCAATGACATCTTTTTCGGTGATCGCCATCTTGTTCTCCCAATCAATTAATCGATCGTAATTTTTGCGTCGCGAATCACTCGCCCATAGCGCTCAGCGTCTGCCCGCATCAGGGCCAGTAGCTGCTCTGGTGTGGAAGGCGATGCTTCGTGTCCCAACCGATCATACGCATCCCGCGCTTCTGCGGTACTCAGGTAACGGCGCATTTCATTATTTAAGCGCGACACGATTTCAGGCGGCGTGCCGCGAGGCGCGAACATCGCAAACCAAACCGTCACTTCAAACCCAGGAAAACCCAACTCTTGCATACTCGGTACGTTAGGCATAAATCGCGAGCGCTCTAATGAGGTTGCCGCCAACACCCGCAAGCGACCATCTTTGATCGCTGGACCAACCACAACCAAATCAGCCATCATCGTCGATACGCGTGCACCCAACATATCGGGCAAGGCTTGTGAGTATCCTTTATAGGGAATGTGTACCAAATCGACGTTTTGTTGGCGTTTGAGAATTTCAAAACCCAAATGCGCCGCTGTGCCATTGCCATTGGTTGCATATGACATCGAACCGGGTTTTGCGCGCGCTGCGGCAAATAATTCCGCCACTGAGGTCACGGGCGAAGTATTGGGTACCACCACAAAAAACGGTAAACGCGATACCAAACCAACTGGTACAAAATCACGTTCTGCGTTAATCGGGGCTTTGGTACCCATCAAGGTGGGCGTAACCACCATGGTTGAAGCCGCGCATAAAAATAGCGTGTAACCATCTGCAGGAGATTTCGCCGCCGCTTCGGCACCAATCATGGTGTTACCACCGGGCCGCGCTTCAACGACAAACGATTGTCCGAGCGTTGTGCTCAGATGATTGGCCACTAAACGCGCGGCATTTTCTGCACCGGCACCAGGGGGAAACGGAATCAAAATACGCACCGGCCGCTGCGGCCAAGACTGCGCATGCACACTGAAAGACAAACAACAAACGACAAGCCAGATGAAGCGGTACCAGGACATCATCGCATCCCCTCCAAATTTTTTTAGTCTATTTTTACAGCCAACCACATCAGCAAAAAAAGCGTCGAAAGCCATCGATCGCTCGATCAACACCATGACGATCAATATCTAAGTGCGTCACCAAGCGCAGACGAGGACCAGGCAAAATCAGTACACCGGCCTCGGCTAGGTGCGCTGCAAGCACATGACATTGCTCGGCCGGAACATGCACAAACACCATATTGGTTTGCACAGGCTCGATACGTACGCTCGGCAATGCAGCGAGTCCAGCAGCAAGATGCGCTGCGTTGGCATGATCTTCTGCTAAGCGTTGTACATGATGCGACAACGCATACAAGCCAGCTGCGGCAAGTACACCCGCCTGGCGCATACCACCGCCGAGCATTTTGCGTAATCGCCGCGCGCGATGAATGAATTGTTCATCACCAAGTAGAACGCTGCCCGCTGGTGTGCCCAAGCCTTTGGATAAGCACACCGACACCGAATCAAAGCCAGCGCAAAGCACATTCACTGGCTGGTTCAGTGCAACGGAGGCATTAAAAATTCGTGCGCCATCAAGATGCGTACGCAAACCACGACCCCGCGCCAAACGCGTAGCTGCCTGGGTGTATTGCCTCGAAAGCACCTTACCGCCGATGGTATTTTCTAAAGCCAATAAGCGCGTGATGGCAAAATGCGCATCATCCGGTTTGATGGCCGCTTCAATCGCCGCGAGATCTAGGCTTCCATCGGGGGTGTTGGCAATGGGTTGTGGTTGAATCGAGCCCAATACCGCGGCACCACCACCCTCATAACGGTAGGTATGCGCCTCTTGCCCAACAATAAACTCATCGCCACGCTGACAGTGACTCATGAGCGCTGCTAAATTAGCTTGGGTTCCAGACGGAAAAAACAACCCTGCAGCAAAACCAAACTGCGCAGCCAATTGAGACTGCAGCGCATTCACGCTCGGATCATCGCCAAACACATCATCCCCGACGTCTGCTGCCGCCATCGCCGCACGCATGCCGGACACCGGACGAGTGACGGTATCGCTACGTAGATCAACACATTCAGAATAGGGGCGCATCAGGCTAAACTTAACATATGACACAGCTCAATAGCACATCCAGAAAATTTGTTCTCGGCGTAGACCTCGATGGTGTGGTCGCCGACTTTACAGCCGGCTTACGCCCGATCGCAGCTGAGTGGTTGGGTGTCGCACAAGAATCACTACCGACCGAGGTGAGTTGGGGATTTCGTGAATGGCGATTAGAACGTGCTGGTGGCTATGAAGCCC
>CAWUMP010000096.1:0-8359 GCA_963923385.1 uncultured bacterium
CGCAAGAAAAATTGCTGATCACTGCCGATGCGCTTTGGGAAGATGGCTTTGGTGCTGTGTTTCCTGAATTAGCCAATCAAGCGGGCTTGGCCTGCGTGCGGGCAACCTTAGACTGGATTGCGTCACTCGAGGTTCAAACCGTGATTCCCGGGCATGGTGCGCCGTTTGGTAACGTTCAAGCCGCCCTTGCACGCGCTTACGCTCGCCTCGAGGCGTTTGAACAAGCGCCCGATAAGGTGTTGCGTAACGCCTTACGCGTCATGCTGAGTTTTCATTTAATGGATGTGGAGTCAGCCACGCTCACACAGTTAACGCAGTTAATCGAGCGATCGCCTTGGCATGCAGCAAGTTTGGCGCTATACCAACAACCCACACATCGTATTGCTGAACAACTGGTCAGCGACTTACAGCGCGCAGGCGTTGTCGCGCTGCGCGCTGATCGCGTGTGGCGTGTTTAAAAGCTTGTTTTATCGCCTGGCTGCATCACGATCACTTTGGTACTCGCGCCCACTAAACCGGCGCTAAAGTCTTCTGGTTTACCCGCCAAAATTGGATACGTACCGTAGTGCATCGGGATCGCAAATTTAGGCTTAATCATGTCGCGTACAGCCATTGCAGCGAGCGGTGGATTCAGCGTGAAATTGCCGCCGATGGGGATCAACACTAAATCCGGTTTGTACAACTCCCCAATCAAGCGCATGTCGCCAAATAATCCGGTATCACCCATGTGATAGATCTTGAAGCCGTTTTCGAGCTCAACAATCCAGCCCACGGGTTCGCCCCCCGGATGACTGATTTCTTTACCTGAGACGGCGTCTTTATGACGGAATTCGGAGCTGTGCTCGGCGCGCACCATATGAATTTTGATTTCTGGGCCAATCGGTGTGACCACACCGCTTTTGTTCATGCCAGGCGCCAACTCGGTGGGTAACAGACCCAAGGTCACAAAGGTATCTTTTAGTCCGGGCGGTGCATACAAAGGCACTTTGTTTAACTTGGCTAACTCTGGAGCATCTGCCGCGTGATCAAAGTGACCATGCGTGACCAACACCAAATCCACCTTACCTAAACCGGCAAGATCTTTGTATTGGGCCGGTGTTTTTGGATTGGTTTTAAGCCAAGGATCAATCACAATCACCTTACCACCAGGCGTCGTGATACGAAATGCGGCTTGGCCTAACCACAGCACCTCAACCTTGCCCGTTTGTGCGTGTGCAACAGCAACAAAGCAAAGCATCCACAACGTCACCAGAAATTTTTTCATCGCGTTCTCCAAAATATGGTTGGCTGCGTGCGCTTTAAACGCACCAAATCCAAGGCGCATGATGAAACACTTTGCCCCAATTGAGCAAGCGCTTGTGCGCAATGGCGCTTGTATGCCAACGTGTTTGCCCAGACACCGCGTAAGGCGCTCTGCATTTTGCAGCACTCGCATAGGCACGATGTCATTCCGATTGGTACACTCTGCGCTTGGCAAGTTTTCCCCGAGGAGCCCCCATGAAACGTTTGTCTTTCATCGCACGCGTATCAACCGCTGTGTTGAGCGCTTGTTTGGTTTGGTCGAGCCCGCTGATGGCCCAAGAGCTGATCCGTATCGGCGCCCCCTTACCCATCACTGGCCCACTCTCACCAGAAGCTAAAAAGCTGCAAAACGGAATCAATCTGTGGGTTGAAGCGGTCAACAAAGTGGGCGGTATCAAAGTAGGTGCCAAGCGCATGAAGGTTGAAGTGGTGTATGTCGACTATCAATCCAATACGCCTCGCGCGGTGCAAGCCACTGAACGTCTGATCACTCAAGACAAAGTGGATTTCATGTTCTCGCCGTTTGGATCAGGCGCGGCAAAAGCGGCTTCGAGTGTTTCAGAAAAGTATCAAATGCCCACTATCGCAGCGACAGCCTCTTCAGAGCAAGTCTACGATCAAGGCTATAAATATTTATTTGGGGTGTACACACCCAATCAAACACTCACCGAGCCGTTGGCTGATTTAGTCGCCAAACAAGCCAGTGGCGTGCAACGCGTAGCCATTTTGGCGCGCAATGATTTATTTCCGCTGGCGATCGCTCAAGAGATGGAAAAGTCCGCCAAAAAGCGTGGCATGAATGTCACCTACTTTGAAAAATACGCAATCGGCACCTTGGATCATGCGTCGGCACTGTCGCAAATTAAATCGCAATCACCGCACTGGATTTTTGCTACGGGATACATCAACGATTTAATCTTGATCAAAAAACAAATGGCCGATCAAGGCATCGAGGCACCCGTGGTCACGATGATTGCCGGCCCAGCCTACAAAGAGTTTGTGAGTGGTTTGGGTAAGGGCGCAGAAAATGTCACCAGCGCTGCGTGGTGGCATCCAGCCGTGCGTTACCAAGGCAAAGACGTCTTTGGCTCGACTGAAAACTTCAACAAATTATTCCGCGAGAAATATGGTCTCGATCCGGATTACGGCGAAGCGTCTTCGGCCGCATCAGGTGTAGTGCTGCAATTAGCCATTGAAGCGGCTGGCACATTAGATCGCCAAAAAGTACGCGATGCTCTCGCCGCGATGAATACAGTCACCTTTTTTGGTCCGATCAAATTTGGCCCCACCGGTCAGGTGATCTCACTCGATCCACCCGTGTTTCAGGTGCAAAAAGGTAAACAAGTTGTGATTCTTCCGACCGCAATCAAGCAGGGCAACCTGCAATTGGGCGTGAAGTAAATCGCATTGGCCCAGTCGACACCGTGTGTTGTTGACTGGGCAACGCACCGCCACCTGCGGTGCGCTGCACGCGACTCGTGATGCTGTTTCTACAAATTCTCGCTAATGGGCTGGTCCTCGGTGGCCTGTACGCATGTATCGCGGCAGGCTTTTCGTTGGTCTGGGGTGTGCTAAATGTGATCAACATTTTGCACGGCTCGTTTATTGTGCTTGGCGGCTATTTAGCATTTTTTGGCTATACGCAATACGGTATTCATCCGTTTGTGTCGATTGCGATCGCTGCACCGTTATTTTTTGCGCTTGGTTACGCCTTACAGCGCACGCTAATTAATCGCATGATTGCAGCGCCGGTGTTACTCACGCTCACGCTTACCTTTGGCCTGGATTTGATGCTCGCCAATGGCATGCTCGCTGCATTTACGGCCGACTTTCGTAAGCTGATTCTTGATCCACCGCTAGGTATTTTGCGTTTAGGTGCGTTGGTGTTACCGATTGATCGCATCATCGCGATGCTGCTGGCGCTGGGCTTAACCGGTTTGCTGTATCTGACGCTGTCACGTTCGCGCATGGGTCGCGCCATTGTGGCAGTACGGATGGATCGCGAAGCCGCCGCGCTCATGGGCGTCAATGTCAAACACGTGTATGCCCTGACCTTTGGTTTAGGTGCGTTGATGGCAGGTGCTTCGGGCCCGTTACTGGCGATGATTTTTCCCATCTCTCCCCTGACCGGTCCGGTGTACTTAGGTAAAGCCTTTGTGATTTGTGTGCTCGGTGGATTGGGTAGCGTACCGGGCGCGATGATCGGTGGTATCACGCTGGGCATCGTCGAGAGCTTTGGTAGTTTGTGGTTTGGGCCCGAGCATGCAACGACACTTTCTTTTGTGTTGCTCATCGCAATCTTGTTGATGCGTCCTGAAGGCTTGCTCGGTCGCAAGGGCTACGCATGAAACGCGCGTTACTCATTGGCGTGTTGTTATCCGGTGTGCTTGCGTTGGTGCCGCTCACCAACGATGCGTATTGGTTACGCTTAGGCACCACCATGTTGATGTATGGGGTGTTGGCGCTATCGTGGAATTTTATTGGCGGGATGGCTGGCTATCCCTCATTTGCGGTGGCGGCGTTTCTTGGGCTGGGGGCCTACACCGGAGCCGTGGCGCAAAAATTTGGGTTGCCCATGGGATGGGCCTGGGCAGCTGCAGGCTTGAGTGCGCTACTGTTTGCGACGTTATTGGGTGCCGCGTTATTGCGTTTACGCGGCCACTATTTCGCGATTGCAAGTTTGGTGGTGGCTGAAGTGTTACGCGAGTTAGTTAATTCAGCGACCGAACTCACCGGTGGTGGTATGGGCTTGAATCTGCCAGTACCTAGCATGATCTCTGTGCAAGCCCAAGCCAGTTTCTTTTTCTACGCGATGCTTGCGCTGGTGCTATTGACCTTTGTTGCGACTGTCGTCACCACGCATTCGCGCTTAGGTTTTGGTTTGCGTTGCATCCAGCAAAACGAGGCGGCAGCCGACATGTTGGGCGTGAACACCACTGCTTTCAAAATCGCGGCGTTTGCGTTATCGGGTGTGTTTGTGGGTATCGCGGGCGCCATTTACGCCTCTTGGGTACATTACATCGAACCACCCGATGTGTTTGATGTGCTGTATTCGGTCAAAGCCATCGTGATGGTGTTGCTCGGCGGCGCGGGCTCTGTGTTTGGTCCACTGTTAGGCGCCGCGGCGTTTCTCACACTCGAAGAACTCGTATGGCGAAAATTTCTTGAAGTACACACCGGTGTGCTTGGTTTATTGATTGTGTTGTTGGTGATGTTTTTGCCGCGCGGCGTGTTGAGTATCACGCAGCTTTGGAAACGTCCAAAGGATCATCGGGCATGAGCCAACCAACCCCAGCGATGCCAGCCAACGCGATGCCACTCCTTGCGCTGGATCATGTCTCGCGTGATTTTGGTGGACTACGCGCTGTGTCGGATGTCACGCTTTCTGTCACTGCAGGTGAAGTGATTGGGCTGATTGGGCCCAATGGCGCTGGCAAAACCACACTCGTCAACGTCATGACCGGCGTTCATCCTGCTACGCAAGGCACGATTCATTTTGCAGGTGAAGACATCACGCGCATCGCACCTTGGCAGGCGGCACGACGCGGAATTGCACGCACGTTTCAAATCGTGCAGCCGTTTCCCGAAATGCGCGTGCTTGAGAACGTGGCTGCCGCAGCGATGTTTGCTGGTGGATTAGCACACGGTAGCGAAGCCAATGACTTTGCAATGGAACAACTGCGCTTTGTGGGTTTAGGCGAGATGGCGCTTCAGCCTGCAGCGACACTCACGCTGGCGATGCGTAAGCGCCTGGAGTTTGCCAAGGGCTTAGCGATGCGCCCACGCTTATTGTTACTCGATGAAGTGAATGCCGGACTCAACTCGACTGAAGTCGATGCTGCCCTCGAACTGATACGTGCCATTGCAGCACGGGGTGTAACGATTTTGATTATCGAACACTTAATGAAAGTCGTTCTAAATTTATGCTCGCGCATCGTGGTGTTACATCACGGTGAGTTGATTGCTGCTGGTCCACAACAAGAGGTGATCCGCAACCCACGCGTCATCCAAGCGTATTTGGGGCGTCGCTACGCCACCGATCCCGCTGCACAAATGGGTGATCGATCATGACCCAAGCGTTACTACGCGTGCAAGGTCTCACCGGTGGCTATGGCGATGTCCAGGTGCTCTGGGGTCTCGATCTAGAAGTGGCACGCGGTGAAATTGTCTGTTTGGTCGGATCGAATGGTGCCGGCAAAACCACCTTGATGCGCACGCTATCGGGTTTAATTCCTGCACGTGCTGGACATATTCAGTTTAATGATGTCGATCTTTCGTATGCCAATCCCGAACGGGCCTTGCGTGCAGGTTTAGCGCATGTACCAGAAGGTCGACGTTTATTTTCTGCGATGAGTGTGCGCGATAACTTATTGATGGGTGCTTATCTACGTGACGATGGTGTCGGTGCGATTCACGCCGATCTTGAGCGTATGTACGTGCACTTTCCGATTTTGAAGCAACGCCATCATCAGGCGGCCGGGACGTTATCCGGCGGCGAGCAACAAATGTGTGCCATTGCGCGTGGCTTGATGGGCGCACCGCGCCTATTGCTCATCGATGAGCTTTCACTGGGGTTGGCCCCAGCAATCATCGAACAACTGTGCGATACCTTACGTGGGTTACATCGTGAGGGCTTAAGCTTGTTGGTGGTAGAGCAAGACGTCGCGACCGCGCTTGAACTCGCTTCGCGTGCCTATGTGATGGACACAGGACGCATCACACGTCATGGTCAGAGCGACACGCTACGTCATGATCCAGCCATTCGTGAAGCCTACCTAGGCGCACTGTAAAAACCTCTTTTTCTTTTTCTCAGCTGAGGAGAACACCTTGTCTACGCTTCCTGCAGTTCCGGTCTTTGCCGCTGGTGGCTATCGCTACATCCGCGCAGTTTTTCAATATTCGGGTGGTGTGGCCGCTGAGCCCGGCTTTGAAATCGAACGCGCTCGCTTTCGTACACCATTACGACTCACGGACGCCTTTGTTGCCGTTGAAGCACACCTCAAGGCACTTGGACGACCCGTCACGGCGTTTGCGCAATGTGAATTACGTTCGCCAGCACCATTTACCGATCAAGGGTTTTACGATTTCAACAAAGTGTACGTGGGTACATTATCGCGCTGGGGTATTTATAAAGAAGGCGATGCGTTGATGAATCCGGTAGCACGTACCAATGTTTGTCCGATGTACGACAAACCCAGCGAACCCGTGATGTATGCGTTTTCCTATACCGTACCTGCCAAAGCCAATCACCATCCGAGTTTTATTGTGGCCGGCGGCGGCGAAGCGCGAGAAGGCGGGATCACGTATCGCGATCGTATCGTGCGCTTAGATGACACCTCGCCTGAAGGCTTAACTGAAAAAGTTGATTTTGTGATTGCCGAAATGCATCGTCGCCTGCAGTTACTTGGCTTTGATTGGAAAGACGCGATCACCACTGAAGCCTATACCGTACAAAACATCGGCCATCTAGTTGGTGAGCGTTTGGCCGCGCGCGGTGCGTTATCAGGCGGCTTGGTATGGAACTACACGCGCCCACCAGTTCAGGGGCTGGAATTTGAAATGGATGTACGTGGCGCAGCGCGCGAATTACTACTGTGATTTTTTAACTACTATTTCTCATGAACGAACCGCTGCGCTTATCCAAGCGCATGGCTGAGTTGGGCTTGTGTTCACGACGCGAAGCGGATGAATACATCGCGCGTGGTTGGGTCAAGGTCGATGGTGTGGTGGTCAATGTGTTGGGCACGAAGGTGCACCCATCGCAATCCATCACACTTGAACACCAAGCCAATACCGCACAAGCGCAACGCGTTACCTTGGTATTACATAAACCCGTGGGCTACGTGTCGGGTCAAGCCGAAGATGGATACACGCCCGCTGCAGCGTTGGTCCAAGATAAAACACGTTGGCGCGACGATCGTGAACGCACGCGATTTACGCCACAGTGGTTGCGCGGATTGGCACCTGCCGGACGACTCGACATCGACTCAACCGGACTGTTGGTACTCACCCAAGATGGACGCGTTGCGCGTCAGTTGATTGGTGAAGACAGCCGTGTCGATAAAGAATATTTGGTGCGCGTTGAAGGCCACCTATCCGCTGCCGACTTATCGCGCTTAAACCATGGCTTATCGCTCGATGGCAAAGCGTTGCGACCAGCCAAAGTGGTCTGGCAAAACCAAGATCAGTTACGTTTTGTGTTGCGCGAAGGTCGTAAACGACAAATTCGACGGATGTGCGAATTGGTTGGTTTACGTGTAACCGGTTTAAAACGGATTCGAATTGGTCGCGTGATGCTGGGCAACTTGCCTGAAGGGCAATGGCGTTTACTGGGGGTAAACGAGCGCTTCGTTTAATCGACGCGTGTCTTTGCTTGGTTCAATCAGTGCACCCATTAGTGCAGCGGCGGTTTCTTTAAGATGTCTTCTCGATCCATCGATTCGACGCGAATAAGTAAGCGTCGTCCATGACGCGCCACAGTCAGCGGCACGCTTACGCCCGCTGGCCCCAGCGACCACAGGGCGTGCCAGAACGCCGCCATATCGGTCACGCGCTGATCGGCAATTTCAAGTAACAAATCTCCAACGCGCAAACCTGCACGTTGTGCAGGACCACCTTCAGCAAGTGCGCCGACCACCAGCGCCCCGTCTGTCGGTGCTGCATATACACCCAACCAAGGACGTGGTGGTCCAGGTCGACGACCGGTTTTAAGGAGTGCATCGTAAATTGGCGTGAGCAAATCGATAGGCACAAACATATTGCCCTGTTGTTTTTGTCCCTCTGCGCGCGCTTCTTCCACCAATAACGAACCCACGCCAACTAACTGCCCAGCCTCATCGAGTAGCGCCGATCCACCCCACTGCGGATGCGCAGGTGCGGTGTAAATGGCACGCTCCAATACATACTCCCAATAGCCAGCAAACGTACGGCACGATACCACCCGTGCTTGTAGCGCATGTGCCTGGCCTCCATGACTGATCACCGACACCGGGCGATCGACTTGTAGCGCAGTCGCACTCCCGATCGATAAGGTGGGAATCGATAAACGCTGTAACGG
>CAWUMP010000097.1:0-8291 GCA_963923385.1 uncultured bacterium
GAAGAATAAAAAACCCACGCGTAGTAGTTCCATATCATCTCGCTCTGAGGGTGATTGCAGTACGCACACGAAGCAGTCTGTTGCGTTTATAGTTAGTCGTGGTAGATCGTACGGCGTTTAGTATGTTTATTTTTAGCGCAGCAAGTAGTAGATAGACCACCCGACATTCAAAAAAGCCAATGTAACGAGCGCGAAAAAAGTAATTTTCATACCGAGTACGCGCATTCAGAAATCTGTTGGGGGTGCATTCATCCCTATCGCATGCACCAAGCGTCCAATAATTAGCGTAATGCCCCCACCGGCCAACAACCACCATGGGGCTGCATTTAATTCAAGGCAAGCAATCAATATGATTCCAAAGGGAACATATTCCACAAAGTTTCCGTGGGCTCGCACCGCCCTCTCAAGATCATCGTGACCACCACTACCCAGACTGACTTTATTCTTTCTCCTCAACCTAATCACATTAAACGAGAGCTTAATAAACACCATGGTTAGCACGGCAGCAACAATTGAAGTAACAAATAGCATTTCAGCTTCCGTAATGATTTTTAGATTCGAGTCGAACAATCATAAAGCAATTGAAGTGGGGTATAGCGCTACATGATTGCCCGACAGATGTTTGGCTAATGCGATTGTGGTCTCATGCCTTCTAATGGGTGAGTTTGGCAATCCATGTATAAAGCGGAATCCCTAGAATGATATTTAAGGGAAACGTCACTCCCAAAGACATGCCCATGTACAGCGCGGGATTCACCTCTGGAAGCGCGTGCCGCAGCACGGCAGGAACGGCGATGTAAGACGCACTGGCCGCAAGAACCATGAACAAAATTGTATCGCCTAGAGACAACCCCACTAACTTACATAACCCCAGTGCAATCGTTGCGTGCACGAGCGGGGCGATGATTGCGTAGAACATCGTGATCGGTGGCTTACCTTTTAATCCTGCAAAATTTTTGGCCACCATTAATCCCATATCGAGCAAGAAAAAAGCAAGCATCCCCTTAAATAGATCGATTGAAAATGGCGCCATAATTTTTTGTCCCATGTCGCCGCTGAGCATGCCAACCAGCATTGATCCTAGTAACAGTAGCTGCGCACCGTCGGTCAGTGATTCGTGAAGAATCGCGGTCACGCCCGTTGGTGTTTTTATTTTTGTCGCGGCGGCTCTTGCCCGATTTGCCAACAAAATCGCCAAGATAATCGCTGGGGACTCCATCAAGGCCATTGCGGCAGCCATATGTCCGCCAAAGTTAATTCCATACTGATCGAGCGCCTGAGTTGCAGTAATAAAAGTTACCGCACTCACTGAACCATACGTCGCGGCGATCGCAGCGGCATCGAAGTGATTCAGCCGGGCTCTTAAAACGGCATAACCCAACAACGGGATGAGCAGCGCCAAAAGAATTGCCAGCCCTAGCGCCAAACCAATTTCTAAGGTAACGCCTGACTGATGTAGCGCAAAGCCACCCTTTAAGCCCAACGCCATCAAAAGGTACAACGACAAGAACCGAGCGATTGGCTGCGGAATCTCTAGGTTGGACTTTATCGCGCCCGCAAACGCACCAAAGATAAAAAATAGAATGGCTGGATCTAAGAAAATATTCATTCCACCAAGTCCTTAAGTTTTCTTTGGTCAGCGTAGCGGTCAATCACTTTAGTCGATCCGCGATGGCCAATCTTCTAGCAGGGGCTACCTACTTTTTTGTTCCTACAACGAATTTGTAAACAATATCAGCCGCTTCATCCAAGGAACCCGCATACATATGCCGACCGCTCGTGGCGGGATTACCTTCGTCAAAGCCACCGTGGACGTAAGCAAATTCAACGTGAGCGATATTGTTCGATTTGATTTTCTCGTAAAGCGCAACCGAACTGCCCGGCGTCGTCCAAGTATTGGTGTCTTTTTCATGCACCATCACCAGCACAGGCAAGTTGAGCGGTGCGGTCACTGCTGTCTCGTTTCGGCTGGCTGAAAATATTGCACCAGCAAGTAAACGTTGATGTTCAGGCGAGGCGTTTAAATACTCCGCCACACTCACGCTGCTGTTGCTATGCCCCAGTAAGAAGATTTTTTTGCCTGTTTTTTCTTGGTAGTACTGAATCACACGCTGCACGTTGTCGATGTGCCTGCTGGTGCGTCGCGGTGAGAGCTCGCCACCCTTCCAACCCAGCCCGTATTTACTATCCATGAATACAATATCTGGCGCACCATCACGCGCCGCCAGGTTGCGCAGAAACCAAATTGGATTGGGCGGGTTTTTAGCAGCGATACCAAAACTCCCATCACCGCCTGGCAACCAAATTAGAACAGCGCTGGAGTCAGGCTGTGGCCAATAAGCCGTCTGAATTTCTTCATGCTTGGTGGTGACAACAATGATTTCGGCAATCGAGCGATTGCAAGAAAAAAACAACAGAAGGGCGATCACTGATTGGACAATTTTCATCACCGCCCTTATTTTTTTTGATTATTTGTATCGCCCGGCAGAGTGACTGTCATGCGGCCTGCAGCCCAAACATAAAATCTGGGGGGCCGTACATCTCTGAGTGCGGCGATTAACTAGCCAATACAAATATCACACCGACCAGCACCGCAATCAAGAAGATCGTGATGACAATAGAGCCCGTGCGGTCTTTCCTTTTTGTTCCATCGTCGCTGTCTTGCTGCTGGTCTTGCGGATAAGGTAACTGCGCGCCAGAGATACGCATTTTACGAATACGCTGAATGCGCTCTGCACAATCACTGGGATCATCTTTATTTCCTCACCGGTTGTTCAAGCTGACAAAAGCTGCCATGTAAATTAACACAATCATCCAGGGGGCGTACTTGGCGAGCTTTCGATGGATGCTCGTTCAGCGTGACTAAGATTGCGCCCCGAACTCTTTAGTGTTTCATTCAAACAAGAAAGTTCTCAGCACTAGCTGGGAAGACGCAATAAAAAGGCCCCGCATCGCTGCGAGGCCTTGTGCGTATTTGGTAGGTCGTGGCGGGATCGAACCGCCGACCAACGGATTAAAAGTCCGCTGCTCTACCGGCTGAGCTAACGACCCAAAAAAACGAAAGCGAATTTTACAGTTTCATTGTGTGCTTCGTCAACGTGGGGGCTCTTTAAGAAGCGTTTTAGCGCGTCCACTGCCAGTTTTGATATCTCAACGCAGCAATACTACCGATGATAATTGCAGCGGTTGTCACGATCGAACCCAAGGCTAAGGTCGATATCCCAGATAACCCCTGACCCACGGTGCACCCCAACGCAGTGACTCCGCCAAAACCCATCAACGCTGCGCCGATCAAATGGTGTGCAGTATCGTTGGCGTCGCGAAATCCTTCCCAACGAAATTTACCGCTGAAGAGTGCATACACTGTGGCGCCCAACACAATGCCGGCAGCTGAAGCAATACCAAACGTAATCACGCGTGATTTGTCTGTCCAAAGCATTAGGTATTCAAGTGTCCATGCCATGGGTGCAACAAAACTTAACCCCTCCATACGCCCACTGTTGGTGGCGATAAATGCCTCTTGTAAGGTGTCCGGATGCTCAGCCATGTAGCCTAAATGGCCAGTGATATACCAAGCAGCGGCCACCAAACTACCCAATACGCACGCACCAACGGCATACATTGGTTCGCGACGAAAATCGCGATGCATCAGTGCCCAACTCACGAACACGGCAGCCACAATCATCGCGATATTGAACCGACTCAACATCACTGCGCGATCAGTCAAATACGCCAATACTGCAGGCAGGTCCTGTGTGACTGGGAGTTGTATAACAACCTGCTCAATCACATGAACCCGCAGCGACGCAAACAGCCCGCGTAAGGTCATATAAGCCGTGATGCCCATGACCATAAATACGATGGCTGATTTTAAATTGCCGCTCCCCATACGCATCAACGTCTTGACGCCACAACCAGAGGCAAGTGTCATTCCAAAACCAAAACATCCGCCACCCACGACGTACGCCAACCAAGTCAATTGTCGGCTCACGTAAATTGTTTTACCTAAATCGATCCATCCAAGTGCATGCAACCCATTTGCACCGAGGATGGCTACCGCCATCGTCATCACCCACATACGCATGCGACCACTGTCGCCCATGTTGTACCAATCAGCCACCGCGCCCATGGTGCAGAAGTTGGTGTAGCTCGCCACCAATGCAAAGATAAACCCCAGCACAAAAGCACTCGCAGTCACCCAAAGTGCGATTTGATCCGGTGTCGCTATGTCATTCATGTGCTTGCATTGATGTAACGGGTTGGATCCGCACGACCGGCACTGACAAATCCGGCTTGTCGAATGCGGCAGGCATCACACCGACCACAGGCGTGACCTTGTGCATCGGGTTGATAACAAGACACGGTATCGCGTAAAGGTACGTTCAACGACTCTGCAAGTCGAATGATGTCGGCCTTCGACAAATCGACCAATGGCGCACGGATCGATAATTTTTTTCCTTCGACCGCTGCTTTGGTGGCGAGGTTGGCCATGACCTCAAATGCGTGCAAGTACGCGGGGCGACAATCTGGATACCCCGAATAGTCGACTGCATTTGCACCTACAAAAATATCGCTTGCACCCAACACTTCAGCCCAACCTAACGCGAGCGAAAGCAAAATAGTATTACGCGCGGGTACGTAGGTCAGTGGGATCCCGGGTTGCACACCGTCCTCTGGTACGTCAATGCGTAGATCGGTTAAAGCTGACCCACCAAACACAGACAGATCAATGCGCACAATCTTGTGCTCTTGGGCTTGTAACTGTGTGGCCAGTTTGCGCGCGGCATCAAGTTCAACGCGATGCCGCTGTCCATAGTCAACAGATAAACAGTAGCTGCGATAACCTTCGCGTCGCGCCCAAGCAAGGGTGGTTGCTGAATCGAGCCCACCCGAAAGTAAAACGACAGCGCAGCGCTCGTCTCGCTCCACTGGGCTCACTTTTTTTGCAAGCGCTGTTTGGCGGTCTTGGCTGCGTCGCTACTCGCGTACTTTGCAATCAGCTGTTCGAGTGTTTTGGTTGTTGCACGACGATCACCCAAGGCTTCTTGTGCCGTAGCAACACCAAGTAAAGCATCGGGGGCACGCGGATGATCTGGGGATGTACTGACTAATTTTTGTAGCACAGCAATCGCGGGCTTGTATTCGCGTTGCTGTAAGTGTGCGTTACCCATCCAATATTGCGCAGAGGGCGCCAGGGTATGCGTCGGGTAGGCGAGCAAAAAGCCCTGAAAAGCAGAAATCGCCAGCGGGTAATTTCCTTGCTTTAGTTGATTGAGTGCCGCCTCATACAGTTTGGTATCGGCTGTGCCCTCAGCCACAGCAGGGGCGGCAGGTTTTTCAGTTGCTGTCGCACTCGCCTCGGCAGGTTGTTCGAGCTTACGTAAACGTGTGTCGACGTCGACATATAAATCTTTTTGTCGCTTATCAGCGACTTCGAGCTGATTGAGCAACACCTCAAGTTGACCGCGTGCTTTTGCCAATTCGGCCTTGAGCAACTCCACTTGCTCGGCCAGCTCAATCATGACCGAGCGATCGGCAACCGTGTTCTCGAGCTTTTCTAGTCGCTCATTCACTTGCCGACGCAAAATCTCGATGCGTGCGCGTGCTTCATCATCGTCCATGAGTCCGGCCTGCCCAGACAGTGGGCAGGCCAGCGCGGCCAACAACACCAAGGGACGACTCCAACGCATCAGTACTCGCCTGCGTAGAGAATATCGTCACGACGATTTTGTGCGTGGGCTGCAGCATCGCCACCCTGCGCACGCGGCTTTTCTTCACCCAAGCTCACGGATTCAATTTGCTCTTCACGTGCGCCAAGTAAAAGCAGCATTTTTTTCATTGCGTCAGCGCGTTTTTGTCCTAACGCCAAGTTGTACTCACGGCTACCACGCTCATCGGTGTTACCTTGAATCAACATGCGCGCCGAAGCGTTGTCGCGCAAATAACGTGCATGCGCTTCAACGAGCGGCTTAAATTCATCGCGAATCACAAAGCTATCGTATTCAAAAAACACCGAGCGCTTTGACAAAATGTTATTCGGATCTTTTAGCGCTGATGAGGCCGACGCTGGACGCACCGAGGTGAGATCCACCGCTGCCACCGGCGCCTGCGGCACGGCTTGCGCTTGCGTGACAGGCTGTCGGTCTTCAACTTTCGCGGCCGTTTGCTCTGCACTGGGATTGGATGAACATGCTGTGATCGCTACAGCACAACTTGCTGCTAAGCCTGCCCAAATCGTACGCATCACCTACCTCCTTATGAGTTTATTCCTTGACGAACGGTCCCCAAGCAGGCTCACGCACATCACCGCTCAAGGTCGTTAATCGCTGCTTTACTCGCCCATCTGCCGACACTGCTGAAAGAATGCCACGTCCACTAATCACGGTTGCCAAAAGAATCATGCGCCCATTGGGCGCAAAACTGGGAGATTCATCACGATCGCTATCGGTGAGTAGTTGCACTTGTCGGGTCGATAAATCTAACAAGGCCACTTGATAACGTCCGGCGTTTCGCGTGATAAAAGCCAGACTTTTTCCATCGGGTGAAGGCCGCGGCGAAACATTGTAAGTACCTTCAAAAGTCACGCGCTGCGCCTCACCGCCATTGACTGACATGCGATAAATCTGTGGGCTACCACCGCGATCAGAAGTGAAGTACAGGCTCTGTCCATCTGGCGAAAACACCGGCTCAGTGTCAATTGAGTTTGAGCTGGTGACGCGACGCAAATTGCTGCCGTCGGGATTTACTGAAAACAATTGCGATCCACCATCACGTGATAACGACACCATTAAGCGCGAACCGTCTGGCGCCCATGCTGGCGCAGAATTTGATCCCTTAAAGTTCGCCGCTACATTGCGCTTGCCGGTGCGCAATGAATGTACATACACCACGGGTTTTTTGCTTTCGAATGACACATACGCCAAGCGCCCACCGTCTGGTGCCCACGCGGGTGAGATGATCGGCTCAAACGACACCAAGGCGGTTTCTTCACCACCGCCATCGGCGTCGGCCACTTGCAACTCATACCGCGGTCCGCGTTTCACGACGTAAGCAATACGCGTGCTGAACACACCACGTTCGCCGGTGAGCTTTTGATAAATCCAATCTGAAATACGATGTGCGGTGGCGCGTAATTGATTTTTTTCTAGGGTGTAGGCGACCCCACCTAACGCCTGTTGTTTCACCACATCAAACAAACGAAAGCGCACCTCAAAACGTCCATTAGCGACTGGGTTCACGCTGCCCTGAACAAGTAAATCCGCTGAGCGCGCACGCCAATCAGAAAAATTCACTGCGGAGGATTCGGTGAGTGCAGTGGCTTCTGTTGGAACATCAACGCCACGAAACAAACCACTGCGCTCAAGGTCGGCACGCACAATGGCAGCCACCCCAGGCGGTAGATTATTTTCTCCTGCAAAGGGTGCCACAGCGATTGGCGTGCGGTTACCACCACCACCGGTAATTTCAATCGACAACTGCGCGTGCACGCCTGTGCTGGCCAAGCTGCACAACAAGATAAACATCCACACCAATCGCAACATCACGCGGTTGAACCTTGAGAGCGTCAAAGAGCGCCGATTATAGCTGAGCGCCTCGTCAGCAAGGGGCCACTAATCCTGTGGCCGAAAAGTCAAGCTCAGGGCCCGACTAAACACTTCGGCCCGTTCAGGTAGAGGCAACGGCGACGCCTTGAGAATCGCCCGCTCCACCGCCTCGTCGTATCCGCGGTGACCGCTGGATTTTTTTAAGCGCACCGAAAGCACTTCACCCGTAGGCAGCTGTACCACCTCAAAGACCGCCTCGGGGTTACCCTTGAGGTCTTGCGGCAACACAATATTTCCTTTGATCTTGGCTTTAATCTTATCGCCATAGGTTGCGCGCGCCTTGTTGAGCGCTGATTGCGCTTGCAGCGCCTGATCGCGGGCCACTTGATCTTGCAGTAATTTTTTTTCTTGATCGATACTCAACGCCGTTTGTTCACGCGCCAATTCATCGCGCAGCCGCTTTTGCATTTCTGCTTCGCGCGGCGCTGGCTTGGTGGCCTCGATTTTGGGTTTAACTGGCTCGGGCTTGGGTTTAACCGCCTCGGGCTTGGGCGGTACTGGATCCACTTTCGGTTTGACCGGCGCGCGAATCACGATGTCTGGTTTGACGGGCTCAGGCCGCGATTCCACAGGGGCTGGCGCGGGCGGCGGCGGTGCAGGCTTAAAGTCGGGGACCTGTGCGGGCGGCGGGGATTCAACCACCGGCAAAAGTGGGGGTGGCGTCCACAATTCAGCCGTAATGACTTC